>NZ_BAAAMR010000032.1:0-89564 GCF_039529375.1 Actinomadura napierensis | reverse complement strand
CGCCCTCGACCTGCCGCCCCCGGCCGTCCCGGCGGGCGCGGTGCGCTCCGGCGCGGCCGGGCGCGTCCTCGCCGGGCCGATGCGGCTGGGCGAGGCGCTCACCGACGCCCGCCTGGTCGGCGACGGCCTCCTGCGCGGCTACGGCTCCGGCACGGTCGCCGCGCCCGTGCGGATCGCCGACGCCGGCAGCGCCCGCCTCCTGCATTCCGGCGACCGCGTCGACGTGCTGGCCGGCCCGCCGTCCGCCGGCCCCGACATGCCTCGCGAGGACGACCGGTGGGGCGAGGCCCGCGTGGTCGTGTCCGGCGTCCCCGTGGTGACCGTCCCCCGGCAGCACGACGAGAGCGGCCAGGAGGGCGCCCTGGTGGTGCTCGCGACCGACCGCGCACAGGCCCAGGCGCTCGCCGGCGCGGGCTCCGCCCTCTCCATCACCATCACCGGCTCCTAAACGACCCGCATCCGACATCCGATCCGGCCGCCAAGACGTTCGGGCTCGATCACCCGCCGCCTGAGCGAGGACGAAGGCGACCAGCCCGGCCGCCCCGGTATCGACGGCTCCGGATCCTCGTTCCTCCGCGACACCGACTTGGCGCAAGGGGTGAGCTTTCATTACCATCCGTAGCCGTTCCGGCCCGGTACCGCCGGACCGAGCACGAGTGACATTGCGCACGAGGGAGTTACAAACCGTCCTATCAGGGCGAACACGGCGCGGACCGGTCGCGCCCCTCCCCCGAGCGCCCAGAGCCGATCGCCGCAGGAGGGCGTCCGACGGGACGCGCCTCACCGACCCCCTGGAGCACACATGGGTGGATTCAAGAAGTTCCTCATCCGCGGAAACCTCGTCGAGCTCGCCGTCGCGTTCGTCGTCGGCGCCGCGTTCGCCTCGCTGGTCAAGGACTTCGCGAACTCCTTCATCACCCCGCTGATCGCGCTGATCGGCGGCAAGCCCGACTACACCCGCCTGTCGGTGACGATCGAGGGCACCAGGTTCCCGTACGGGATCTTCGTCACCTCGGCGATCGCCTTCGTCATCACCTCGGCGATCGTGTACTTCCTCGTCGTGCTGCCGACCACGAAGCTGATCGAGCGGATGGACCGCGGGAAGGAGGCCACCGAGCGCGAGTGCCCCGAGTGCCTCGCCGACATCCCGATCAAGGCGCGGCGCTGCCGGTTCTGCACCTCCGAGATCGTCCCGCTGGTGAAGACGCCCTGACGCGTCAGTACTGGCTCTCGGTGCCGTACTCCCAGTGCCAGGGCTCGAACGGGTTGCTGTAGGCCCAGGCCGGGTGGAACCACCCGTACTTCTTCGAGTTGGCCTTCAGCCAGTTGAACTGCACCGAGCCCTGGTTCTGCACACCGCCGCAGACGTCGATGGCCTGGCCCTTGCCGTGGTTGCTGGTGCCCGGCACGGCCGCGAAGCCCGGTCGCCTCGCGTAGACCGACTGCTGCTCGGCCAGGCTCCGGTAGGAGTCCGTCAGGCACATGTCGCGGCCGAAGTGGGCCTTGTACGCGGCGTTCAGCTTGTAGAAGGCCAGCGCCGCGTCCGCGCGCAGCTCGCGGCCCTTCTGCGGCAGCGGGCACAGGTACTTCTGTGGGATCAGCCCGTTGGGGAACTTCTTGGCGTCGGCGGCGAGGCTCTTGTCGCACCCGAGCTCCAGCCGCTTGCCCGCCGGCAGCTTCTTCAGCATCGCGTTCAGCTGGTCGGTCAGCTGAGCGGACCGCTGCTTGAGCCCGTCGATGTCCTGCTGCACGCGCGTCTGCGCGATCGCGCTGCGCGACTGCAGGTCCTGCGCGGTGGACGCGAGCTGCTGCTTGCGCCGCTGCAGCGCGTCGGCACGGTCCACAAGCTCCTGCTGCGACTTGGCGAGCATGCTGACGTCCGCGGTGGCGCGCAGCGCCTCCTCCGGGTTCCCTCCGCCGAACACCGCCATCGACCCGGCGGCGCCGGGCTGCTGGTAGGAGGAGTTCGCCAGCCGCGCCAGCGGCTGCCGGATCGCGTTGAGCTGCGCCTCGGCGTCCGCGAGGTCCTTCAGCGTCGCCTTCAGCTTGCTCTGCGAGGCCGCGAGGTCCTTCTGGCGGCCTTCCATCTGCTTGGTGGCCGACTCGAGTTCGTCACGGGCCTTCGCGGCGGCCTCGCGCAGCGACTTCACGTCGTCCCCGCCATCGGCCGCCCTGCCGGCACCCTGCGGCACGAGCGTCGCCATCACCAGGACGGCCGCGGCCAGCGCAGCCGACCGGGGGTTCGGCACGGTGGTTTTCCTCCTGATGCCCGAATGCGAACAGCGGCAGAACGCTACTACAGGTTCACCGGTGAACCGGGCGTAACCGCCTCAGCGGCCCATGTGACGATGGCGATGGCACCACTGATCGAGGAACGGCAGATCCGACCACGGGCAGGTCGGCCGGGTCTCAGGCGGCCGCGTCGGCGACGGCGCCGGCCTCCTCGTCGGCGCCGCCGACGGCTCGGCGGCCCGCTCGGGCGCCTTCGTCTCGGCCTGCGGCCTGCTCGCCGGCGGCACGTACTGCCCGAACGTCGGCTCGCCCGACGGCGAGGTCTGCACGGCCTTCGGCGTCGGCGTCACCGCGCCGTCCGGCCCGTCCACGGGCTCCTCGCGCAGCGAGAGCGCCACCACGGTCGCCAGCACGACGGGCAGCAGGAAGGCCCCCGCGATCACCGAGATCCGCCTCCGCCGAGGCGCGCGCTCCTCCGCGGCCTCACCGGTCTCCCGGTCCTTCGGCTGCCCGCGATGCCGACCCGTCACGGCACCGAAGCGTACCCACACCGGCCCCACCCGGCCTAGAGCGCGCGCACCCCGTCTCCCGCGGCCCTTTGGCACTCTCTTGGGCACTCCCGCCCCCCATAACGGGGAGCGCCCAGTACACCCCTTCCCTTACCCTGTAGGTGCCGTCCGCTACGCTCTTCCGGCAAGCGACGACACGCCTCCGTAGCTCAGGGGATAGAGCACCGCTCTCCTAAAGCGGGTGTCGCAGGTTCGAATCCTGCCGGAGGCGCCATACAGACGGGAAACAGGGGCGGCCCCGCCGCCCCCCGTCCGGGCTTCCGCCACGACATCCGCAGCGATCCTGCCCTGTTGGTCGATCGCAGCACCGGTGAGCGTCACCTTGCAGTCGGCGATACCGCTCCGCTTGTCGTAGCTGATCTCCAGCCGGAACGCCTCGAAAAGCCGCCGGAGCACCGGCTCGGGAGCGCCGGTCAGGTCCACCTCGCCTACAGAGATCAGGTCGAGCAGTTCGGGGCAGGAGCGGACCGGACGTTGCCTCTCGTGCGCCGCCAGCTCGTCGAGCTTCGCGTTCCGCTCGGCCGAGAGCGCCGCCGAGCGTTGACGGATGTCGCGCATCAGGTCACCGTCGCCGTCTTCGAGGAGTTCGAGTTTGCGGACCAGGCGAGTCCTTCGCGCCTCGATGTCGTCGATCGCCTGACGCAATGCTTCGGCCTTCGACTCCCACTCTCGCGTCCTCGTGTATTGGGCCTTGAGTAGGCCGCTTTCCAGCCGCGCCTTGCGGCTTCTCGTAAAGATGTTGAGGGAAAAGAAGTCGCCGACACCTTTGAGGAGCTTCTCTTCCTGCACCCACAGGCTTTTGGGATGGCCCTCGGCCCTGTAGGCGGCGGGCGGCTGGCAGGCGTAATAGGCGACGCCGCGCCGGGTCTTGCCGAACATGCGTCTCCCGCAGATCCCGCATTTGAGATAGGAGCGGAAGCAGTACGCACGGCACGCGGCCGGATCGGCGGCGTTCTTGCCCGGTGTGCTTCGCGAGCGTTCCCGGCCGGCCGTGATCTGCTGGGCGGCGACGAACGTCTCGACGCTGATCAGCGCCTCGTGCGTCGGCTTACTGGACCACACCCATACCTCCGGCGGGTTGTGCCGCCCACCGTCAGTCTTGCTGGCCCGGCGGTTCCAGACCATGTAGCCCGTGTTCTTGGGATTCACCAGGACATCACGCACCGAGGACCCCGTCCATCGGCCCGCCGCGCGGGACGGGTCCACGGGCACCGGAGCCGGGTTGGCCATCAGGTCCCTGTTGAGGCGATCGGCGATCGCCGAGTACCCCATACGCTCGCCGACCCGCAGGTCAAAGACCCGCACGACGACCGCCGCCTGCACAGGGTCAGGGACGAGGGTGTGCTTCGACGCCCCCTCAGCCCTTTTCGCAGGAACCGGATGCGGGATCTTTTCCGGCTTGAAACCGTAGGGCGGCTTACCCACGTTGTAGCCCTGGTCGGTGTGGGCTTCGAAGCCGCCCCACGATTTTTCCAGCAACTCCAGGACGTACCACTCGGCGACCCCCTGCTTCACGCGCCTCGTCAGCACCTGCGAGGCACGTTTTCCGTTGAGCACGATCGGCTCATCAGCTGCGAACAGGAGCACTCCGGCTTCTTCGAGGGTGTTCTCAATCAGCGTGCCGATATAGGTCCGCCGAGAGATGCGGTCGATCGACTCGCAAATGACGGCATCGAATCTGCGGTCGGACCGCGAAGCCTCCTCCAGAAGATCCTGGATTCCACCGTCTCGGGGCACGGGAATCGCCATCCGCTCGTGCCCGTGCCCACGGCCGCGCGCCGCCAGTTTCTTCCTGCCCGACTCGACGTCGTAGAAGTGCGCAACGATCACAGCCTGATCGGGAAGAGCCGTCCTGCAGTTGTTGAGCTGCCTCGGGATCGAGAGGGTCGGGTCCTGCTGATCCTCGGTCGAGGTCCGGCCCGCGAAGGCGAGCCGGAGCGGCCCGAGGGCGTTGCGCCCGGTTCCGGGACCGGTCAGCCGTCGCCGTCGGGTCGTCCGGGAGCCTGATCCGATGATCCCGATCGGAATCGGGCCCGATTGGTCCGCGCCCATTCCAGTACCTCCATGATCGCCTCTGTCTGAGCGCGTTCCAGCGCTTCGGCAACGTCACCTTCAGCGGCGGCCACGGTCCAGACGAACCGTGGTGCCATCTCCTGCCCGCGCCTACCGCCGCGACCGGCCGCGCCGGTGGCGAGCCTTCGAGGCTCGTCCGGCACGGCCTGGCGCGGCTGCCCCTTGCCGGTCTCGGTCACTGTCCGCCCGCGCGGTCGGTGGCCGGTCGGCGGCGGTTCCGGTATGAACGCTTGCCTCGCCCACGGAGGTCAAGGCCGGCCCTCGTCCGGGTTCCAGAGAGCGTGACGGGCGGCGCGATGAACCGTGGGCGGCCCGCGGGCGTGGTCAGGTGCCAGGCGTCTCCGCATTGGTAGGCGCGCAGGCGGATGCCGGGTGCGGCAATGCGGGCGGCGCGGCGGGCGCTGCGGCGGCTCTCGTAGCGAGCGCGCCCGCAACGGCCGCACAGGCCCAGTTGGAGCCAGGCCAGCAACTCCAGAACTCGGTCTGTCTTCAGAGTTCGGCCGTGTCGCTGAGGGGTCACTTGTGGCTCCCCGGCAGGTCGGTGACTCGTTGGAGAAGGAGGAGGTCCTCGTGGGCGGACGCGCATGCGGGGATGCCGCGTTCGCGGGCGCGGCGAGTCTCGAGCATCTGGAAGAACGACGCCCGGTTGACCAGGACACCGTTACGGAGTCCGGCCAGCAGCGCGGCGTAGCGACCGATAAGGGCCAGGCCGTGCTGCTGCGCGGTGTCGATGACCTGCCCGGGCAGGTCGAGGAGTTCACCTTTGATGCGGATCGGGCGGACGGTGATGGCGACGATGCCGCCGGGCCGCAGCAGGCTGGCACTGTTGGCGAGGATGTGGCCGAAGCCGTCCAGGAGGCCGGGTAGGGGCTGGTGGGCGAGGTTGCCTCGGTCGGTGGAGTAGCGGTGGTTGCTCTTGTGGATCTTGCCGCCGCCGTTGTCCCGGCCAGAGCGGATGTGTCCGTGGGTCTGGGAGCCATAAGGCGGCGAGGTGAGCACGAGCGCCGCCTTGTCGTGAAGGCCCCGGTAGACGGTGGCAATGTTGCGGGCGTCGCCGCAGGCGGCTTGAGGCGTGCCGGTGGCTCCTTGGGCCTGGGCGTGGCGCAGGTTGTTCACGGTGAGGTGGACGAAGTCGGGTTCGTACTCCATGCCGGCGGCGTTCCGGCCGAGGTGGATCGCTTCGACCAGGGTGGTGCCGATCCCGCACATCGGATCCACCACCAGGTCGCCAGGGCGGGTAAAGGCGTCGATGACCGTGGCGGCGATGGCGGGCAGCATCTTGCCGGGGTGCCGCATCGACTCGGACGTGTAGCGGCCCTGGCGCTGCAGCCTGGACGGCCGCTGCCCGGTCACCAGCACCGACGCCAGGAACTCGCAACGGGAGAGCTCGTCGTGGTTCATCGAGCCCTCCCACTGGGCGAGCCGCCGGTGCCTTCTGGACTCGGCGGCTTACAAAAAAGGGAGACCGTGGCGTGGACGGCGACCGTGGGCGGCAGTGCGCCTGAGCGAGAGTCGGGAAGTTGGGCGAGGTCCGTGGGGCCGGCCTGCACGACCAGGGCATCGCCCTCGACCGGAACGCGCAGTGCGATGACGTGCTGGGCGTACCGGAATCCCAGGCGCTGGGCGTGCCGGATGATGCGCGGCGCGGGATCGATCAGCCGCCCGGCCTGCTGGCGGGCGGTCGTGGTGACCGCCAGGACGCCGCCGGGAGCCAGCACCCGCCACGCCGCGGCCAGGAAAAGTCCGAGCTGCTCGCTGGAGAGCATCCACAGGTCCGCCCGGCACGCCGGGCAGCCCGTTCCCGGACCCCGCCTCGGGTTGTGGCCGCCCGTCTCATATGGCGGTGGAGCGGCGATCACCAACGAGACATCGCCGAGATGGTCGGCCAGTCCCCTGGCCATCTGGTCGGGCCGGACCGGACGCATCTGCACCCGCGCCAACTGCTGCTGGTCCAGGGTGGCGCGGAGCCGGGTGCCGATGTGCTGGGCGAGCGGGAAGTGCGGGACCAGCGCGATGCCGCGCCGGTCGAGTTCGGCCGCCGCCACCAGTGCGGCCTCGCTGGTGGTGAAGCCCTCGGCGACCAGGTCGCCTTCGTGGGTGCAGGTGCTGATCAGGTGTCGGGCCAGTTCCCGCCCGACGCTCTGGCGGTGAAATACGCAGATCGCGGTGCCGGACTTCGCCTTGGTCGAGCGGGCACTCGGTCCAGGACGCGGTTCTTCGCCGTGAGGATCCGAGCACAGCCAGACGGTCAGCGGGACCATTCTGCGCCGTCCGGCAGGGCCGGTGTTGCCGCTGCTCGTTGAGCGGTTCGGGTTCGACGGTGTGTGGTTCATGCGCTGGATGACCCGTGACGGCCACCCGATCCCCGTGCCCCCTTAAGCACCGCCGAGCGGCTGATTTTGGCCGGCCGCCATCGCCACGGTTCGGTCAGGAACGCCAGCCCGTCCTTTACCGGGATCTCTCCGGGAGGCTGCGGCGAGCAGCGCCGCATGCCCGACCGGACAAGGCACGATCCGCCGGCCGCACCGAGAAAGCGCGGGGCTGCGGGCGTCAAGTCTTGGCAATCTCTGCCAGCGGCTCGGCCAATTCAGGCGCGATCGCGGTGCTTAAGGGGGCCAGCCGAGATCACCGGCGGGCGGCGCGGGCCCCTGGACGAGACGTCCGACCCGGTCCCCGCCGCACCAGCAAGAACCCCGACGGTCCTAGCCTCGCGTTCACCACAACCGTTTGGTCTGCCTTCATGGAGCAGACCAGGCGCGGCCTCTTCGACCTTTAACGACAGGGCTCTTGGGGTTATCGCGCAGGCCAGACACTCTCCAGCCTCCGCACAAGCAGTGGCCCCACCCTTGTCCGACGGTAGGGAGTCAAACAGGCCTACGACCCCCATCTCACGGCCTACGCTCCGTATCGCGTGGTGACAACAGAGTCAAGGTACTCGCAGGCTCGGCTGGGGAGGTATGACTGTGGCTGTGCCGGGCTACCAGACCCCGATGGCCCCCGTACTGCGGGTGCTCGCAGGCGGACGGGCCCTCAGCCGCAAGGAGATCCTGGCACAAGTCATCGAAATGATCGATCTGTCCGCCGAGGATCTCTCCGAGCTGCTACCGAGTGGTGACCCGCTCGTCAAGAACCGCGTGGGTTGGAGCATCGGCTACCTGAAGCAGGCCGGCCTGATCGCGCAGCCTCGACGCGGCATCGTCGAGATCACTGACCGCGGGCGCTCGATCGCCGTCAAGCACCCGGACCGGGTGACCTCAGTCCGGGCCCGAGCGTCCAGTTCGGTCACGCCCCTGGTTCAACCGTCCGGTTCGGCCAGCTCAGAGGTACCGACCGCGTGCTCAAGCTGGCCGCATATCCGGCAGTGGCGAGGCTCAAAGTCGAGGTCGATCTCGTGGCTCATGGGGCAAACGCCACGAGCCAGCTTATCCAGCGCCTCCTGAGCAGATTCACGCGAAGCCCAGTAACCGAGCCCAGGGATCTCGATCACCTCTACACCCGCGAGGTATCGGCTCTGGGTGATGACGATCTCCGGTACAACACCATCGGTGTTGATCTCCATCGGGCCTCCCCGGAGGTTCTATGGCTCTCTGCCCCTGCCCAGGTGCAAGGAGTCGTCGCAACACTGCCTTTCGGTGAGCATAGATGCTCCCTGAAGGCTTCGGCGGGAGAGTGCCATCCCAGTGTTTTGCGAGGGCGACTGTTGAGCGCGGCGACGACGGCGTCCAGCTCATCCTGGGTGTGCCGGCCCAGGTCGGTGCCCAAGGGAAGGACTGGCGTAGCAGGCCATTTGTGTACTCGTTGGTGCCGCGCTGCCACGGGCTGTGCGGGTCGGCGAAGTTGACCACAGCACCGGTGTCGAGACGCAGCTGGGCGTGCTGGGCCATCTCCGAGCCCTGGTCCCAGGTCAGCGATCGGCGTAGCCGCTCGGACCAGGTGGTGAGCGTATCGGCGATCGCCTCGCGCACCGCCTGGACGCCGTGTCCGGCCAGCAGCGGACCGTTCTTGGTCCGCCGTTCGGCGCCGTGGCCGTCCATGGGCGGCAGACGCAACAGCATGGTGTAGCGGGTGGTGCGCTCGACGAGAGTGCCGATCGCCGACCTGTTCAACCCGATGATCAAGGCGCCTTCCCAGTGCCAGGGCACCGCCCGGTCGTCGGCCTCGGCCGGTCGCTGGCTAATCATCAACTGGTCGGTGACGAACATGCAGCCGCGGCCTCGTGTGCAGGCCCGGGGCACCCACAGCGCCCGGCCGGTCCGTAGACACGCCGTCAACTCACGCTTCCGTTGCGCCGCAGTTCCCGCGAGATCACCGACGGCGCCTGCCCAGGCAGCGTGTGATGGCGCGCACTCCGCGTTCCTGGGCGTGCAGCACGGCGACCTCCTCGCGCTCGGCGAACGACAAGTAGCGGCCCGATGGCGGGTCCAGGCTGATCGGCGGCATCCCGCCACCCTGACGAAACCACCATGTGCCCAGCACCGCCGACACGCCGGACGCTACAGCGGCGTCCTCACTGGTCAGCCCCTCGGCGATCTTCCGCCAGAAGCGCTGCTGCTCCAACCGCCGATTGACCGGCGGCCAACCCGGCGACCGCAGCGGCGGCCGACCCGCCCGCAGCGCCGCACGAGCCCTTCCTTGCGCCACAACCCCCTCCTCCACATCAGGTGTTGCGACGACTGGTTAAATCCGCCCAGTTCGCCCCGGTGAGATTGGCCATAGGGTTGAACTCATGCCAGCAGCCCGACCGACGCAGGCTTCCAGTCCTGGCGTCCGCAAAAGCATGCAAAGCAACAAGAGCCGCGACACCAAGCCGGAGCTGGCTCTTCGCAGGGCCGCGCACGCGCTCGGCCTCCGATACAAGGTCTCCGCTCGGCCTCTGCCGACGATCCGGCGGACGGCCGACATGCTATTCACCAGGGCGAAGGTGGCCGTGTTCATGGACGGCTGCTTCTGGCACGGATGTCCCGAGCATCACACCAGATCCGCTACGAACGCCGCCTACTGGGCCGAAAAGGTGCGCCGGAACCGCGAGCGCGACCGCGAAACAGATCAGCTTCTCGCCGAGAAAGGGTGGCTGGTGATCCGAATCTGGGAGCATGAAGAGCCGGCAAGGGCGGCCGCCCGGGTCGCCGAACAGGTGCGCGCTCGGCGGCATTGACAGTTCAGAGGAACGGTCAGTGCTGACCGGGTGGGTGCGCCGCCGCAAGACCTCGCAGGCTTTGGCGTTGCGGGGGCGGATCGTGCTGCTGTGCGCCTACGGCGCCACGATCGCCCGGGTGGCCGAGCAGGCCGGGACCTCGCGGAACACGGTGTCAGGATGGCGGTCGCGGTTCCCGGCCGACCGACTGGACGGCCTGACTGACGAGCCACGACCGGGCCGGCCCCGCCTGATCACTCATGGGCAGGTCGAGTGGGTGGTCACCGCGACGTTGAAGGAGACGCCCGGTGCCGATACGCACCGGTCGACGCGGTCGACCGCGGCCGTGACCGGAATGTCGCAGTCGGCGATCTCGCGGATCCGGCGGGCGTTCGGCCTCAAACCGCGCACCGTGCAGACCTGTCCACCGATCCGCAGTTCGTCGACAAGGTCCGCGACGCGGTCGGCCTGTACCTGAACCCGCCCGACAATGCCCTGGTCCTGGCGGCGGACGAAAAGAGCCAGATGCAGGCGATCGACCTCTTGAGCCGCCGCATCACCGGAGAGTCCGCCCACACCTGGCGCGACACTGGCCCGGAACCGAGCAAAATCCGCAGGACTAAACCCTTCCTAATCGAGGGTGAAGAACCCGAGACCGGGATCCTCTGGAATGCCGCACAGAAGGGCGCGATCGAGAAGAGTGTTGAACTCCTCGCAACTCGTTTCCGGTAGAAGAACACACGAGTGGCAAGCGGCACGGTTCAAGTTGTCGACACCGCTCGTGTCCGACTCGATGCACAGGGGGTCGGCAGAGCACCAAGACATTCGGTCGATTGCCCTGCGTACAGAGGATGCAAGGTTCCCTGACTCGACCTGGGCTACGATCCCGCCCAAACTGCCAGCAGAGTCGCTGGTGGCCGTATAAACTAGAAGGCCGGACATTTCTTCAGACACATAGAGGCGTTCACGCAAGGACGCCGCAGGGTATCCCGAGTCCAGACTCCACTCATTGATGATGGCATGAGCCAGAGTATGAATCATGACTAGCCGTGGCGCGATCTCACGGTCCGGAACCAGGTCGAACCGCGTGAAACGATCCCGGTAGGCAGAACTGATGGGAGCTACGCGCTCTAGAACCTGGAGACGTGATTCCCAAGCGGCGAGTCGAGTGGGATCCAAGCGAAGGAAGACTCCTTCTCCGATGACTTCGATGGCAGGCAGCCAGTCAGGTCGGTTCTCAGGAGAGTAGAGCGACGCCTGCTGCTTGGAGTTCGCCGGACTGGGAGCGGCGAGGCGGGTGAACCCTTTGAGAACCCGTACCTCACGCAGCCGTTTCACGCGCATCACTGTGTCGATGGCGAGTTCTGCTGCGCTTTCATCTGGCCAAGGCACGCATACGAAATCTTGCTTCCCGGGCCTCTCTTCGGTGGTTCTGGTCAACGCTTGATACTCGTCAAATCTCAGTGCCGCCTCAGAGGTATCCGTAAGGCCGGCATCCTCCTGACGACGTCGCTCAACGGCTTGAATAATTTCTTCGATGCTGAACAGCCGATGATTGTCCAGCTCAAGCTCTTCAAGACGGTCACGTAGATCCGGCGCTTTTTTGAGGGATTTCCAGTAGCGGTTCACCAGCTGCTGAACGCCTTCAGACCAAGGCGGGATCGAAAGCGCGGAGTCCACATCAGAGAACCAGACGCCAGAAGCACCTCGTTGCATCGCCCGGGGCAGCTCTTCACAATGTTCCGCAGGAATGTTGCCAAGCCAGGGGCGGCGTCCCGTGCAGTCGCTGACGCCTTTCAGGGCACCCTTACTCAGTGCGCCCTCCATGGTGACCGAGCGTACGCCGCATGAACAAGAGATCTCGATGTCTCCGAGAGAGGCGCTACGTCCGATGGCCTTGAGCCTCAGTTCGTGCCGCCGGGAGTCGTCTCCTTTGGAGTCGCCGCCCTTGTGAAGCCAGCGAAAGTAGGGGAAGTCGTCGATGTGACCTGCGGCGCAGCAGACGACGAACCGGGACGGCACCAGCTCACGATCGCACTCCCTGCACTTGGCGGGACCGCGGGTCACGCCGAAGAACTTCGCTCTCGCCAGTCGGTTGCAGCCCGGGCAGGACTGGACTTCAGGGAAGCGAATAACCGGAATGTCTCCGTACTTGTCACTGTCGGACGCCGGGGGAAGCCGAAAGCAGCTCACCCCGAATTTTCGTTCCAACCTCCGCTCATTGATGGTCTGGTCGAAGGGGCCGAGCTCCGGCCACCGGTCGAGCCCGGCCACCATGAACGACTCGCTGTCGACCGCTATCAGGGAACCGACCCCATAGGTCGTGATGAGTTGAGCCCGCCGTACGCCCCCAATGGGCCTCCCCTTCACCGCACACCTCTATCCAGGTAGATGGTCGACTCGACATCGACATCTCGCAGACTCCACAACGTTGCGAACGATGAGGCGGTCGCATCGTCCGACTCGTCCCAGCGACCGGCGTCGACCAGGAGCCCGGGCTGCCGGTATGTGCCGTAGGTGAGGGCCGGGTTCTCATCGGCCGCCTCGCGCCACAGCGCGATGATCTCTTTGATCTGCTGATCCGTCATGTCCCGCTCCGTCTGGCCGGCGACCCGCCCCACCCGATCCAGGATCCGCTCACAGATCCCGTTGAGTTCACCTTCAAAGTCGGCGATGGACGCGGCGGCCTCCTTAGGGCGGGCGATGGGAATCATCAATCGCGCCAGCCCCACGATAGCGGCGTGCAGACCGCGGTCACGGGCCCGCGCAGAAAACGGGGTCACGCTGGTCGCCTCGACCTGCCGGTACAGAGCGGAATGATACGAAGTGAAGTTCTCGTAATGCGAGCGATCCCGGGACCGTGCCCCATTGAACAGGGTGACCACAAGTCCAGGCCATTTCCGGCCGACCCGACTGGTCGCCTGGATGTACTCGGAGGTGGACTGAGGTTGTCCCATCACGACCATCAGGCCGAGACGGTCCACATCGACACCGACGGAGATCATGTTGGTTGCGAGGATCACGCCGAGGGCGTCCGGGTACGGCGTGGCCATGTCCTGAAGGTGGCCGGGGATGGCGCTTGACGGCTCGCGGCTGGTCAGCTCGATGTCACGGCCGATGTCTCGTCGCTTCTGGCCGAGGCTCTCGCTGAGGAGATCGAGACGGTCATTTACGTCGTCCTGGACCTGGAGTTTGGCGCCGGCGAGAAGCCGAAGGCTGTTGAAATACCCCAGCAGCGTCCAATAGGCGTCGCGGATTGCGTCGTCCTCATCGATGGCCTGGGCGTGATGGAGCAGGGCCGCGTACGTTCGCACCATCAGGCTCGTCTGGCTTGTGGCCGGCGCCATGAGACCCACATAGAGCCTGCTCGCCTTCCGCGACGGCGGCGTCTCGACGGAGAAATAGGAGTCTCGCGCGTCCAGCCCTGGCGGAGGAAACTGCTCCACCCGTCGGTCGAACAACGCAAGACCCTGATCGACCGCACGACGGATCGTGGCCGTGGAGGCGACGATCTTGGGTCGGTCGCCGACCAGATCGACGGCCGTCTCGTAGAGGCCGGCCAGAGTGCCCAGCGGGCCGGAGATGAGGTGCAACTCATCTTGAATGATCAGTTCGGGCGGCGGTTCGGAACTGTAGTGGTTGAAGAGATTACCGATCTCCGGCTTCCACGGGAGCCCGGCGAACTTGTCCACCGTGGCGATAATCAAAGTCGGACGTACGGCGTAGATGGTCTCATCGACGACGTGGACCGGAAGGCCGTCTGAGAAGTCGCAGCCCGCCGTACCGCAGGCGATCACCAGTCGGTCGTTTGAGATCTTGTAGTAGCCGTGATCGAGAGCTGTACCGCACCAGCAGCAGGACCGGACCTGGACCGGGTTCTCCTCCTGTACCTCCTCGCCCTTGGCCAGCTTCCGCAGGGAGCGCTTGGCCTCGTCCAGCGTGTTGGGCGTGGATCCACGACCGACCCACATCCCGATGGCTATCTCGCTTTGACCGAGGCGGCCGGCCGCCTCCCTGCGCAGCCATTCCATACAGCACATGAGGAGGGCGGCGCGCTCGAACTGTTGGACCGTCAGCAGGCGAAGCGTGTACCGCATCAGGACGGTGACCCCGTCCCCATTATGCGGGTCACGGAACCGCCTGAGGAAGGTGGCGAAGGCGATCAAGCCCAGGTACGCCTCGGTCTTGCCACCACCGGTGGGGAACCACAGCACATCGGCGATGTCACGGTCCTGGGATCCTCGGTCCGCGATTCCCCGGAGGGAAAGGAGCATGAAAGCGATCTGGAACGGACGCCAAGTGGCCTCGCCCTCGTCAGGCGATGCGGACTCCCGATCCGAGGACCTCAGCCAGTCCGTACGAGCACGCTGCATGGCCATGGCCTGGTTCGCGAGTCGGAACGCCTCCATGGGGAGAGTGTCCGTGGGGCTTGCCAGGAGTTCGATCCCCGCGTCCATGCGATCGCAGGCTTCCGTGCAGCGTTCCAAGTGTTCGACGGCCGTTTTGCGCAGGTTCTCGGCAGAGATGCTCTGGACTTGTTCACTCCTGCGCTGAATCCATGCGCGATAACCCGCTGTCAGAGCCTTGAGCGCGGCGATGACCTCGGCGTCGGATGCGGTCGCAAGGCGATGCATCCCGAGTCGAGCCACATCGATCTCAAGGTTGGAGTCGGCCAACCGGAGATCGTAGGTTGGCACGAACGTCGTTCGGATCCACCGGGTTCTTGGAGCCGAGGCCATATCGTTAACGGCGACCTCAATGGGCTCCCACTCCACCGCACAGCCGTGGCCGGTCGCGAAGTTGGGCGCGTGGCGGTAGAGAAGTCTGTAGGCGTTCAGTTCCTCGTCCGTGTCCGCGGAACCGAGCGACGGCCGCTCCACGAAGGGCGACGATCCGTCCACGGACCGTACCGTGATGCGCGGCTGAAAGAAGGCCATCGCGTCCCGGTCACCGGTATTGGGCGGCGATTCGAACCGGTTGAGCAGAGCCAGCGTGACAGCCGAGACTCCTTCGGAGTTCACTGGCCGTACTCGAACGAACAGTTCGAGCTTGTCGGCCACCTCAATCCGCTGCTGACCGGCCTCCGAGACATTGATGGTCCGAGGCTCTATCGCGAGGTCCATGCGCCGCCACGATTCCCCCGCCACGGAACTGGTGCGACTCCGACGACCTTCACGAGGGACGTCTACCACATAGCGGGCGGCCTCCACCTCGACCAAGATCGATTCAGTGTCCGTGACATTCACGGAAAAGGTCATTCCCATGGAGGACGGATAGCGCACGTTGGCCATGGTCACGGCCGGGTCGGGAACGTCGCTCGGGTGCCTGTTCTCCGGCTCTTCGTCCAACGCGTTCGCGTCGGTGACGCTGTCCTGGGATCGCGGAAAAAGGATCCCGGCAGCGTACTTGGTGATAGGGGGGTCGGTGATCACTTCTTCGATTCCATCGGTCGGGCCGATCAGGTCCCGTTCCAATTGAGTGACCAACTCGCGACGGAAGGCATAGTGCTTGTCGAAATTCACGACTGCTCTCCTCCAGCCCAGTCGAAACGGCCCAGACCCACGATCCGTGGTCGAAGCCAAACGCCTGACCAGCCGAGGCCGGCGTTGAGACCCACGGCTTCACGACCGATGACGGTTTCCACGGCGTCCACTCGAAGATCCTTGATCCGAGGGGGCATTCTGCGGTTCCTGCCGGGCAGAAGAGTCCTCAGTGCTCTGGCGAAGGACTCCGAGGTCACACCGATGCGCTGACCTTCGTGATCCACGGCATAGGTGTTTAAACCCTCTGAAGAGACGACCGGAAGCTGAACGAGCGTAACGAGATCACCATCTCGCACGGAGCTCGCCATGTAGTTCTGGATCTTCTGAGAATCCTCCTCGAAGCCGATCGTGCCCGGCGGCTCCTCCGAGTTCACGTCCTCCGATCGGATTTCCACCCCGAGTTGACGCCCGGGCTTGAAGCCCACTTCGACCCACCGCCCGTCCCACTGCTGCTGCAGGCGGCCGGTGGTGAGCTTGGCGATGGGCTTCACATGGATCAGGAGGTCACGGGGGCGGGTCATGGCCACATACAGCAGTCGAGCACGCTCTGCCTGCTCGATGGGATCGTCCTCTGGTGCATCGCCTGGATCTAGGACGATGACTTGATCGAATTCGAGGCCCTTCGCTCTGTGGACGGTGGAAACGACCAGCCCCTGCGAAGCCTGCTCTGTGAGTTCGACGGGGAGGTTTCCACGGACCAACCGCTTCCGTATAGCGGGGAGATCGAGCGTCTCACCATGTTGGTCGGGGTTCATGCGTCGAAGGAGTTGCCAGGAGGACTCCGCGTCCGGGGCGACCCCACTGAGAACCTTCAGGACGTCGTCCTTCTTCGGCTGCTTGGTCTCGAGTTCGCGGTAGAGTGAGCCGACCCACGAAGAGATGGCCTCGTCTTGTGCGGGACGCTGGAGACGATGCCGGACACCGAGTTCGTGAAGCCGCCGTGAGACCAGCAGGACTTCAACATTCGATCGACATAGCACCGCGGTCGCCCCCTCCATGCGCGCCATGACGGGAGCTGCCTGGTCGATCGTTCCCAAAGAGTCCCCTGCCATGAGCACGCTGCGCAGGCCACGCTGAATCTCAGCGAAGGGTGCGTCCACGGGCCCCAAAGCATCGCCGAACGTGAGCGCCGCCTTGGCCTCCGGCTCGCGAGCACGGAAGTTGCCTGTGAGCGAGACCTCGACAAGGTCGTCGAAGCGGGCACGCACCTCAGCGTAGAGCCGGGCAGCGCCCTCCATGCGCTCCTGCGGATCGGCGAGCTGAAAACCGTAGATGCCCTGGGCAGGATCCCCCAGGAGGGTGAAGCCCTCGATGCCGTTGCCCAGTAGCGCCAACACGAGCTCGGCGCGTTCACCGACGAGATCCTGGACCTCGTCGACGACGAGATGACGAAGCTCATCGACCAGTTCTCCGGCGTCCGGATCATCCTTGATCAGCCGAGTCGCCTCACGAATCCGTGGTTCGAACCCGTTGCGCTGCCAGGAACCGTCCGGTTCGACCTCGGACAGCAGCCAGGTCGCGTAGGAGTCGAACGTCCGAACGTCTACATGCGCGGCCGCGGTACCGAAGGTGGACAGACGTTTCCGGATCACGCCGACCGCTGCACGGGAGAAGCTCAGAACCAGGAGCTCGGACGGTTCGAGCTCCTCCTCCTCAATGAGATGGGTGAGGCGATGGACAAGAGACAACGTCTTGCCGGAGCCCGCGGGGGCCGTCACTAGCAGACGAGCGTCGGCAGGTTCCTCGACGAGCTGCCGCTGCTGCTCCGTCAGCTGTAGATGGGCGGTCATCGGCTCTTCCAAAGGTACTCGAACTGACGGAACGCGAGCTCTTCACCGTACTTGGCGATGTTGTCGGCGACGTTGACGATGAGGCACTCCTCCTTGCCGCCGTTCAACGGACCGCGGATGCCTCGGCCGATCATCTGCTGATAGACGTTGGGACTGTACGTCGGCCGAGCGACGATCACGGCGCGGGTGGCCGGCGCGTCGAAGCCCTGGGACAGGACGTTGTAGTTGGCCAGGACGCGAATCCTGCCCAGCCGGAACTGCTCGATCACGTGACGGCGCTGGCCGAGGTCGGTATCGCTCGATACAGCGGCGGCTGACACCCCCTTGCGCGTGAGGAGCGCCGCCATGGTCCGAGCATGGTCGACGGACGTGGCGAACAGAAGGATCGGCCAGTCGTCCGGCAAGTCGAGGATCTTGTCGATCAGGATTCGGTTGCGGATGGCGTCGTGGCCGAGTCGCTGCTCTGCCGACGGCGGCAATCGACGCAATTGCTCGAGTGCTTGGCGCTCTCCCGCGCTGAGATCGAGCACGGCGCCCGGCAGTTCCTCGTGGTGGACCTGAGCGAGCACACCCAGTTTCTGCAGGGTGGCGTACGGCTCGGCACCCAGAATCTCCGTACCGTCCCGGCCGTGATCCAACCGATTACGGCCATAGCGAGCGACCAGCCGGTCGGACTCTTCGGTGTTTGTCCCACGGAAGGGTGTGGCGGTCAACCCGATCAGGGGGCACCGTGACCGGTGTGGCGTCAGTCCCAGCGCGGCCAAGACTCGGGTGTATCGAGGACTGATCGAAGTGTGCGCCTCGTCCACGATGACGGCTTGGGTTTCGCGTAGCCACGCGTACTCATCGGCGTCAATGATCTTCTCCAGCTTGGCGTCGGTTGCTATGACGAGGTGGTAGCCCTCCTCCACGGGGTCCGCTTCATTCGTGCTCCACAGTCTGCTGATCGTCAACTGCTGGGCCGGGCCGGTGTTACGCCACACCGTTCGCCACGTCTGGACGGCCTGTTCGCACAGCTCTTCCGTCTGCGCCACCCACAGGACAGGGATAGAGGCGGCCTCGGGCGAAAGCGATCGGAGGCGACGGATGATCGCCTCCACGGCCACCCGGGTCTTACCCGCCCCCGTCGGGAGGCTGAGCATCCCCCGGAGGGCGGGGCGGGTCTGGAGCACCTCCAGAATGCGGCCGACCATGAGTTCCTGGTACTCGTGCAAGGCTGGAAAATTTACGGGGCCCTGCACAGTGAGCACCGGGTCGAGGCCTGGCTGCCGGAACCCTGCATACTCTGCAGGGAACCCCAGATCCGCTACGAACGTCTTTGCCTGATGGTTACCGGCCATCTGAGTCGGTACGGGAAACCCGCGATCCACCAAGTCCTGGCGGAACTCGCGCAGAACACCCGGTCCGTACACTGCGAGCGCCAGTTCGGCGACAGTCCGGTCGTCGACCGAACCCTCCTCGGCTTCGACGGCGTCGAGCAGACCGTACGGCAGACGTTCCCGGAGGACGTCACCACTGAGCATGGCGACCAGTTTGTCTCTAAGGTCCGACAGTCTGCGGACCTCGACGATCTGCCGGTCTCGTTGGAGGTTCTCACGATGTTGGAGGACTTCCTGACACTGTTGTTCCGACAGTCCCAGCCTGAGCAGCGCGTTCAGTTCCCTGAGGAGTGCCAGGTCGTCGCCGCGTTCCAGCCAGTAGATCGTCTCGTCGCGACGTCCGATGTCGATCGGTTCCGAAGTCTGCCCCGCGGGCGTACGGACGAGTTGCTCCAGGGCGTCGCAGCGCAGCAGATTAAGGCCGCGGAGCGGACGCCCGGGCTCGAATTTCAGCTGCGGGAACACATCCTCCAGGGAGGCCGGCTCCCCTGAGCACGTCGCACGAATCTCAGTGATGTAAACCTCGTCGAAGGTCTTCATCCCCCATTCCTCGACGAGTTGGGCTACGTCGTCAGCGGTCGGTACGAGCAGAGCCGGGATGTCGCGCGCCATGAGCCGCCGGTACAGGGTCAGATCCGCAGTGGCGACAGCATCCGCAGGGGGGCAGGCGATCCAGGTTTCGCCCTGCTGACAACGGATCTCGGCAGGAGAGCTCAGCTGAGTGGCGGCGAGTGCATACAAAGCACCGAGTTCGACGTGCCTCTCACTCTCTAGGGCCTGGTTAAGGAGCGATAGCCACAGGGCTCCTCTAATCTCCTCCAAGGTGTTGGCGAGGCCGAGAGCACGTGCAAGCCCAGGATCGACGTCGGCGACCGGAAGGACGCGAGCATGGTCTGTCAAGCCAGGGCCGACGCAGTCTGCCGGGCGACGGATTCCCATCGATGTGGCGAGCCTGCCGCTCTTCCCGACGGCCCACACCAGAGGTGACGGAACGGTCAGCGCTTCGTCATCGGGACGAGTGAGTGCGTAGACGGTCCAGGTGGTCACCAAGCCGTCGGGCGGCAAGTTCTGGATGAATCGGGAGCGCGCAGCCGGGGTGAGTTCGAACAGAAGACCAAGATGCCCTGCCGGATTCCGGCCATCGACCACGATCTTGCCCTGTTGTGGCCTAGGAACACCAGCCGGCAATGTCTTGTAGTAGGTGTCGACAACGTTCGCCCTGTACTCGTCGAACCACCTCTCCGATACCGGGTCCACGTCAGAAGTCGGAGTGTCCGACATCCCCAACCGGCGCAGCATCATCATGTCATCGTGGTGAAACTCCTCGTCCACCGCGAACTCCGAGTCGTCAGGGCTCCCAGTGGGGATGACGGCGCCAGGGAGAAGACAGTTGCTGAGCGGTTCGTATGTTCCGGCGCGTGTACGAACCTTAAGGTTCGCAACCGCACCTCGGCTGATCAGCACCTCAACGGCCCGCTCGACACCGGTCTGCCGGGCAAGAAGCCAGAGCCGTTCCCAGTCCGACCCGCGGTAGCCGACAAAGCCTGCGGAGACAGCCGCCGACAACCGACCGAAAGCGTCTGCTTCTTTGATCCCGAGTATCTCAAGGAACCGAGAGGCAGCAGGGTCGTCCTCCAACGCCGGGTCCGCATAGACGATGTCCTCCGCTGGGGGATCCATCGACGTACGCCGAAAGACCTTTCCCTCCAGTGGTGGGACGAGCCGTCCGTCCGATGTTCGCAGGATCGCAGATCTGCGAGCCTGCTCCTTGTAAGGGTGGTCCTCAACGACCATCTCTGCCACGATTGACAGGGCAACGGCCGATGCGGCGGCCGAACCGTCGGAGACCAGGGCCTCCAGCCACTCCTGGACTGTGGCGACCCTCCCCTCGGACCCAGCGATCAGCACGTCGGCACGATTACGCCGCGTAGCTGTTCTCTCAACTGATGGATGGCACCACTCAACAGGACGCTCAGGGTGGGTCGCCCAACGCTCGACCCAGGTCCTCCAACGTCCCACGACCTCGGCATCGGTCGACGGTGCTTTCGGATGGATCCGCAGGTCCTTGGGATGCTGAAAGACCCCATTCTGATCAGGCAGCGAGCGGTTGCGGGCCGCCTCCACCCGCACAAGATCGGTGAGCAACTCGTCCGCCCAGTTGCGCACCTCACGTCCCCGCGCGGTGATCAGTTCCAATGGCCGAGCAGGATCCTCGGGTGTGGCTAGGCTCGGTAGCGAGGCCACGATCAGGCGAGCGGCCTCCTTCATTAGTTCCTCGTTGAAGATGTTGCCCTGGAGGATGTGCCGGCGATCCTCGTGGGTCTTCCAGGCAGCGTTCAGAACACCACTCAAGGTGGTCCTATAATCGGTGGGAAAGAATGCCCAGAATTCCCCCTCCTTATGCCATCCCGAGTCAGGGACAGCCCACGCGATGGGCACCTCGACCCGATTGCGATACTCGCCTGCGTCGGCCCAGGCGTCATCGGATAGGGAGGAATTGACCTCGAAGACAGACCACTCCAGAGGTTCCTCTTCGACACCGTCTTCGATCACCTGAAGAGATCGGCGGCTAGCTTCACCTCCCACAAGAATCTCCTTGCGGTACCAGATGCTCCTGCGATCCTCCAGGATCACACGGCCGGCGTGCGGGGAGAAGACAACGAACACAGCCGGGAAACCCCGCAGTTGGCTGGCCAATTGGTCAGCCAACCCACCGTTGCGCAGCGGCAGCTTGACCACGGTGGCCGCCCAGGACATCAGTTCGTTCAGTATCGGGTCGGCCATGCGTTCTCGGCTGGCGTCGAGGGGATGCGCGATGCGGAGCACGGGTGTAGGACCCGCCTCTGTAACACGTTCCAAGATTTTCGCCCGAGCCCGACTTGCGGACCACCCAAAAGAACCACTGCGACTGAAGAAGAGCGGTTCATCGGAAACACTCAGGACAGACTTGAATCCAACGCCGAAACGCCCGATCTCTGCACCACGTTTGCGCGACAGATGCGACGCCAAAATGGTTCGAGCACCCTCAGGCGTGATCGGATTGCCCCGATTTGCGCAGTACAGCGCGTCCGCTGTAAGCACAACGTGGATGAGTCCGTCACGAGTGCTCCGCAGCTCGTCAGCACCGTTCTGGATTAGCTCGTACAGTTGGCGGTCTCCATATCCTCCCTCCCTGATGGATGTCTCGATGTTCGCATGTTCCTCGATCAAATCTTCATTGACTACGTAAGACTGAAGGCAAGCTTCAGACTGGGCTACGACGACCTGTGTCACAAGGCCACCCGCTCCTGACCAGTCGGAGATTACAGCACGCTCGACCTTGTTCGCACTGGCCACTGAAATTCCTTCTCCTCGTGATCAGGAAGCTGTTCGGGAGGTTGACGTAGTAAAGCCCGGCGTGAGCGACGTCCTCGAAACGTTATCGCTCTAGGTCCGCCAGGCGATAATGGCCTTGCGGAACCTCTTCAGGTGCATCATCATGAGATTGAATCAGCCACCCCTGATCGATCAGCTCGCGGAGTTCTTGACGCCATGTGGGAGTCTTGGCGACACGTTCGAGCTGTTGTGGGCTCGCCGGCCAAGGACAGATATGCAGAAGGTATTCAATCAACCTGTCCGCGGGGTCCGTGCCGCCAACGGACTCGATGGTCTCTTCACTAGAAGCAACGGATTCATCCAGATGAGAAGCGGTCAGCCTGTAGAAGGCCTCCGCTCCGGAGCCGATGGTGTCGATCTCCCAGCCGAACTGGCGGAGGTCACGGATGCGCCGCGCCCACGCACGGATGGCTGCGACGCCTTCAAGTTGTTGCGGCAAGATCGCCTCCCCAGGATGCCCACGGAGGTACAGCAGGAGCGCTGCACTGGCTCCGCCTACGACATCTTGGCGAACTTTAGCGAGAGCATCGCGTGATTCGGCGAGATGCGTCCCGACTTTGGCTGCGGTCTCCAGCCAGTCCTGTGGTTTCAGATCCACTCTCGGCGTGGCCTGCACAACGGCCAGCGCATCTTTGAGAGACCGTTCGAGCTTCTCCAGTTGCTCGCTGTGATCGAGAAGTCGACCGTCTTCGCTGGGGGGGACCTCCATGGTTGCGCCCGTTGCCTTTCGTCCATCGACGCGGATCGACCTTGTCACTTCGGCTCGCTGCTGTGGCTTTCGGTATTCTTTTAGGCACGCTAACGCCGTGGCCCCATCAGAGCTTCCGACAATCGGCCATCGAACGCGACCCTACATGCGAGCACGCAGAGCCGAGGGGCAGTACCCAACCTTCAGGCTAGAAAGCACATCCGGGCCAGGTCGTGACTCACCAAGGCGAACCACACTTGGCGCAGTGTATGCATCGCTCGGCGGGGATGTCAAGGGTAGAACTTTGACACGTCAAAGAGGGCGAAATAGTGCCGAACGACGCAAACGCAACCAAAGCGCCACACCATGTCCTCTTCAAGCCAATATGTGATCCGCACTTGCACCGAGGCCCTTCCATGGTGGAGTCTATATGAGCGCCCGGGCCAGATTCCGGGTGATGGCACACTGCTCGTAATGTCCATTCAGCACGGATTCCCGGTCGGGCGCGAGTCGTAAGGCATCCGTTTCATATGGGCCAAAGAACACGAACCCCACCCTTTATTTTGGAGGTTTATAGAAGCACCTAGGCAGGTGAAGGAGATCTCGACAGGTAGGACCCGGTCTCTGCATGTCCCTTTGCGGCCGAATTCGGTCCACTTCTCAACCAACTGTTCGCCTCAAGTAAGGTGGATGTTCTCGGCCGTGCAACAAAATCCCGACCGCAGTCATGCGCCTGCGCGGAAGTCGGGCGTTCATCGACCCGAACCGGCTACCTACCGAAGGATTTTCCATGTCAACTCTGGCTTCGACCATGCTCACCGCCGCTACTAATGACGGAATTAGCCCTCGTCTCATGACGCTGCTGGTCGGCTCCGCTGTAGTTGGCTTGGTCGGCGGATTCCTGACATTCCTTGGCAGTAACGCATCACATACCCAAAGGATCGCACTGGCAGTAATAGCTGGGTGCGTCGCATTTGTGTCGGCGTACTCATTCCTCGATGGCCTGGTGGTTTCTACGGAACTTCCGTCTACGCCTTCACCCAGCCCAACTCAAATATCGTCAGGCACCAGCGCAGGACGCTGATGAACCACATGCCTACGCTGCGGCTGGCGATCATCGCGGCTGGAAATTACCAGCATGACGGGGCATTGCGATGCCTGCGAGCGGGGCATAGCAAGTTGCTGGACCTTCCGCGCCGGGCGGCGGCATGAAGTCGAATGCCCGGGGCCCTAGCCCGTACTCCGACACGGGGGCCTCAATGAACGCTGCATGGTCGACTCTGCGCGCCGCGAGCCCTGTCAGAGACAGACCGCGAGATAGCGCTCATGAGTGCGTCAGCACTCAGAGGGCGACAGGCTCGGATTGATTTCACAGGCCTTAAATTGATCGGCGATCAAAGCGGCAAAGGAGACTGAGAGTCCTCACCTAGCGCGCACGGCTCCGCTACAATTCCCCAGGTCTCAAGCTTCTTCAACATGTCCTTGGTGGCTGCATCCTTCCATCCGAAGGCCGCAACGAGAACGTGCATCGCTAGACGAGGCGGAACGGCGTTACCGATCTGCTGGCCCAGATCCCTCCCTGTCCAAGGGTAGTCGTGTGGGAAGGTCTGGAGGCGACCGGCTTCCGAAGGATTGAAGCGGTCCAGGTCGTGACCCGACGCGGAGACGACTCGGTTGCGAAAAATCTTTCCGGTGACGGTTGCTGAAGGCTCATTATGGGCGCGACGTCCCCGGAGCTTGGGGTTACCCCCAGAGCCATAGTTCGAGATCACTGAGAACGGGGGGCGACGCTCAAGCGCGTCCTCCATCGTCACCCACGGTTCCAGGTTGGGATCGCCTTCCTGCCTCGAAACCCCCTTCCGGTAGGGCCGATGGGTAGGGGAGGGAAGGTCGACCGACTTGGCGCCCAGGCGAGCGATGAGCACGGCGCGTTTACGGGTCTGCGGAACACCGTATTCTTCTGTCCGCAACAGACCAAAGTCGACGCCGTAGCCCTCCCTCTCCAGGGCCTTCGCATAGGCCTCCCAGACAGGTAGAACCGCTGGCACCTGCTCGAGCACGATGGCCTTGTAGGGTTCTGTTCGTTCGTCATCGATCGCCTCGAGAGCCCAACGCAAGGGCTCCAGAACCAGGCCGGTCCGCTCATCGCTAAGGTTGGCGAGATCCTTCTCGATCTGTTCCCGGTCCTCGCGATCGACCATGCGGTTGACGAAGCCCAAGACTTCGTCGAGAGCTCTACGGCCGGCCCCGGTACCTGCCACGGTGAACGTCTGACAAGGGGGGCCTCCTGCCAGGACGTCGGCGTCCGGGTAGTCGGAGGGCTTGTAGATCCGCACGTCGCCTTCCACCGTGTACAGCCCGGCGGCGCGGCGCGTCTCACAAGCAGAGGCATCCCATTCGATGCCCACTGTGGGGATATTGAGCTTCTTTGCCGCCACATCAAGTCCACCGGGGCCGGCGAACAGGTCCACCATCTTGACGGGCTGCACTTGATCTCCAGGTATGTCGTTCGAGTCTGTATCACCACAGGGCCTTCAGATGATCATCCATCCTGCCCGACGACAGCGCCAGCAGCTACGCACAGTATCGTGCGTCACTCAGGACGTCTCTCCCCCGCTCAGGCCCCGTCCATTAACCCACGTCGCGGGTCCGGGTGCAGGAAGCCTCCCGGTGTGAACCGGCCTACCCTTGACCGAGCGCTCCACGGTCAAGGGTCCGAAGGCAAGGCCAGCCCGGGCTGTGACCTGTGGGTCCCAGGTACTTCGCAGCCTCAGCGAGGGCCATCACAAGCGACGGGCAGACGGCCTGGGTTCGGGACCAACGGCACCCCCGCGCGGGGCCAGCTCGAACTCGACCGCTGATGCTGTCTGGGTCGTTCAGCAGCAGCTCCTTCAGGTTGATCTTGCATGGATCTCCGCGCGACGGCTCCTTCGGTAGCTGCGCCGCAGCTCCAGCCGCGCCGTACGTGGCGTGATGTGGCGCGGCATTCCGCATCCCCCGATCACCAGGGGCGTCTTGGACAGCGCTCCGTGGGTGACCACGCTATGAACGCTCGTCTTCGTTGGGACTGTCAAGCGCCGGAACGCCAGCATGCAGACAGCACCTGTGGTGCACCTCCCGGACACGCCAGCACATCGCTTGATCAAGGCGCCTGAATTCGTAAGGGCGCCACGTCGACCCGTATCCGCCACCCGGACCAGGAGTCCTGTCACCACCCAAGGAGCGGGTACCGATCGAGTCAACAAAACACCCAGCAGAGCTCGTCCTGTCGCAGCCGGCCGAGGGGCTTCGGTACCCATGCAGGATGCTGAACGATCTGCCGCCAGCGTCCCGCGGGCGCATCCCGCCCGACCTCGACGAGCCGTGGCGCATCAAGCCCCGCAGCAGCCACCGCCGGTCCCCCGCCCGCAACCGAAAGTGGATGGCTGCGGCCATCGCTGGCGCGATCACCGCCACGGGCGCCGTGACAGCGTTCGAACTCGGCAGGTGGTCGACCGCAAACGCGCGGCCCACCAGAGCCGCCGGCCATGCGCAGGCACCTCAGACACCTGCACCGGAACCAGCGACGTCCAGCCCTTCGAGCACACCGAATCGAAAGACTCCCGAGCAGCAGCACCGGCCCTCCCGCACGAGCAGCCCTCACCGGCCCGCCACCATCCCAGCGGGTAAGCCGCCACGAACCGAGGAGACGGCTTCCCGGCACCACTGGACACCGGACCAGCCCAGAGCGAGAAGAACACACAGGACATCCAGCCACGCCGTCCATCACACCCGCCGACGCACTCATTCGTCTCGGCCCGAGCCCAAGCGCCGGACGCCGAAGTGGGTTGGCACCGAGTGCCACCGTCGGTTCCCACATGACAGCACCCGCCAAGCCGCCTGTAACGCCGCCCTCCACAACTACTCAGCAGGTGATCTTGCAAACCCGAAACATCCGCCGCATTGTCGCCGGGTCCGAGCCGGTAGCCAAACGAGCAGGCGGGCGCCGTCAAACCGCCCCACCCCGTCAGCGTTCGCCGCCCGACAACAACCGCCACCTGCGCCAGGATCCTGGAAGCGGGCGGGAGAACGCGCCTCGCGGGCCGAACTCGAACGGCGCTCTCAGCGCGGGTCGCCTACCGCCGAGCCGACAACCGCACCGACCGTCCGTTTGCTCCACTTCACCGGCCCGGCTGCCGAGGCTTGCGTGACCGCTTCCGCCAGCTGAGCGGGAAGTGTCTCTGTGCGGCTTTGCGCCGTACCGCCTGACCGCGGTCACAGAAACCCTGTGTAGAACCCTGTGTACGAGTGGCAGCGGGCTGCTTAATGAGCGGCCCGATACTGCTCGATCACGTTGGCCGGGATACGCCCGCGGTCGTTGACCGCGATGCCCTGCTCCCTGGCCCAGGCCCGGATGTCACCTGACCGCCCCGCACCGGGAGCAGTGCCAGTGCGGCCGGTTGTCTTCCCGCCTCTGACCGCCTTGAGACGCCGTCCGCCGCCCATGAACGGGTGCAGGGACGCGCGAAGCTTTGCAGCGTTGGCCTCGCTGAGGTCGATTTCGTACGCCGCTCCATCGATAGCGAACGACACTGTCTCGGCAGCCTCGCCGCCATCGACATCGTCCGTCAGAATGATTTGCACCTTCTGTGCCATACCGAACTCCTTCTGGTCACCCTACCGGCCAGCCACGACGATACCCGATTTCAGTAACCGGTCGGCCGAAAACATCGGATCGAATTAACCAACGACAGACAGGCCGTCGGACCGGACAGGATGGCCGAAACTTTCGAGCATCCTTTTCCTCTGACGCAACAGCAAAGAGAGCCGCGCAGCATAAAGCAGGACGGAGTCGACGATAATGGTGAACATCATTTTCGACTCTACCTATAGTGGCTATTCGGAGAATATTTCCACGCGGCTGACCGACCGCCGGGGAGCCGACGCACCGGCGGCTGGCCGTGACTGATCTCCTCAGGATCCGAACAGTGGTTCCTGTCCGGTCCCGGGATCCCGGGACTGCCTGCGTCGCATCCTGGTGGCGAGGCTCTTGTCGTACCCACGGGCGTGATTGCGTTTGTGCCGCTCCCTGACTGTCTCTCGTGGCGGGGCTGTGGCCCGATCCACGACGACGGACACGGACATTCCTTCATCCGCTCGCTCCATGCCGAGCGTCCTCAGTTCGTCAATCGTGGTGCCCACTGTGCCGACAAGCCCGTTCTTCACAAGCGCGGTGAACTCCGTGTTTCCCAAGTACCGGTCGACGTAGCCGTATCCGAGGCGTGTGCCCCCGGCCGGGCCATGTGTCGCATAGTCCTCCAGCAGAAGTTTTACGTACGGCACCGGCAGATACATGCCTGGCGCCGGGCCTGGGTCGATTGTCTCGTTCAGTGGCCAGTAGGCCAGTTTGACGAAACAAGGGTCCGAACCCAGCCGCCACTCGTGAGGCGCCTGCGGGGTTCTACCCAACTCAGCGGCCTGCTCGAGACGGTCGAGTTGCCCACGCATTTGGTCATCCACATAGATCCACCGAGCGCCTGCGGCAGAAGGAAGCCGTTTGGCCTGCACGAGTATGAAGCTCTGGGTGGCCTCGTGGTAGTAGATCAGATCTGCGCCGAGCCGGGTTTCCACCGGTGTTGCGTTGATGTTCGCTACCTCGATCCGGCTCCCGAGGTATTCGAAGACCTGGATGTCGCAGCGGAAGGACGCCCCGGTGGCGCGGCTTCCGGAAGGCCATCCCGCTTCAGTGAACACATCGTCACCGAACTCGATGTGACGCGCGTCGTTCTCGATCAGCCCCTGTTCGAAGGGTTCCCTGATCAGCCCCGCCAAATGAGGGGCGTTGGGGTCGCTCGGACGCCGCCAGGCCGCGAGCCGTGACGGAGGGATGTTGCCGATGGACAGCCCCAGTCGGGTCATGTCGTACTGCTCCTGCCAAGAGCGATCCTCAACTCGTCGAGGGTCGAACGGGTCGGGCTCGGCCGCCTCTCCAAGGAAGTCGAGTGTCCTGCGCAGCAGGACGTGCTGCTGCGCAAGAGCCGTCAGCAAGTCTTCCGAATCCTCCTCCCCGAGCACGGCGACCTCGCCCGATAGAGCACGCGTTACTGCACGCCGTGCGCGATGCGGCACCTTGTCGATGAACGAGCGCATAGTGACCTGGACGGGACACTCCCGCACCAGTTCGACGGTGATCCGAGAATCGACCGCCGCAACCTTCTCCCCGCGGGGCCGTCGCACGACTCCCAGCCAGAGCAGCGGGCACGGGTCGGTCTCGGCCGAACTTCGCGTGACGAGCAAAGTGATATGGGGTGACTGATCGCGAGGAAGGGACGCGACGGCGACCGTCTTCGTGAGGGACTGCTTGATCCGTAAGTCCGTATCGATGCCGTCCAGTTCCTCGGCGCTAAGCGCTATGACGTAAACCATGCACAGAGCGTACGTGGATCACCGCTCAACCCGCCGCTCCATACCTTCTAAGAGCGCAGGCATCACCACCCATGGAGGGCAAGCAGCCCCTTCGAGACACACCTGACCTCACGCTTCAAAGCCGCGTGTTGCCGTAGTATCACTGGTAGCGCGCGACGGTGAATGAGCCCGTGATGGACAGGATGCCATCCGCGGGTAGCGCCGTAGTTTCCCCTGTGTGTGGGGTCCCCCCGGAGGCGCAACAAGGTCACTCTGACCGGCAGCGACGCCTTCGACCACAGTCGGCGGTGCTTCGCCGTCGAGATCATTCAGGTTCGGCACAGGGCGTATCGCGCTCACTCCCCGGGCCTTGCCGGGCAAGGTCAGGTTGGCGCTTCGGCGTCTCCGCGTAGTTCTCGCATGAGCCGTGCCGCGGCGGGCTGGCTGGGTCCGGGCCCCCTCCTTAGCGCCGACCGCAGGAAGAGTGCCGCGGCGGGCTCCGATCCGCGCGTTCGCGATATCGGTAAGTGGCCGCTCCTTCGTCGGCAGACGCTATGTCGCCAAGGGGTTGTTCTGGACGGATCGGCGGGATGGGCGCCAGGGCTCGCCGAAGCGGGGCTTGAAGGGGCGAGTGACTTGGATCACAAGATGTGGCTTGATGGTAAGTGATCTTCGTCTGCGGGTTCTGTCGGTTAAGGGCAGGACGTCGTGCACCGCACCATGTGGCGGGCGTGCGGGGATGTGAGGAGGTCGGGCATGGACTGGGAACCGTTGCTGGCGGCGGTGATCGGTGCGGTGGCCGGAGGGGTGGACCGGCGGCTTCAGGACCGCGCGCAGCGGGAGGTCCCGCCGTCGGTGGAGGGCCCGGAAATCCTCTCCGAGTTCTCGGAAGCCTGCGAGTCCCTGGTGCGGTACGTGCAGTCGGGTCGCGTTTCCCGGGCCGAGGCGGAGGACGCCGTCGCGCATGCCCTGCTGCGAGCGTGTGAGAAGGCGAACAGAGAGGATCCGGGTGCCCAGATCCGGAACCCGCGGGCCTGGTTGCGGGTGGTGGCGTCGAACCGGGTCCGGGATCCCCGTCACCGCCGGCCGGAGACGCCGGTCGACCGGCTCCCGGACGTGGCCGCGCCCGGCCTCGGCCATGGTGAACTCGTCGTCGAGGCCCTCGACGTGGCGGCCGTCCTCCAGCAGTTGCCGCCGCACCTTCGCCAGGTGCTGATAGGGCGGATGTACCACGTGTCCTATGACGAGATCGCCGAGTCGTTGGACATCGAGCCGCGGCTGGCGCGCAACCGCATGCGGCTGGCGCGCCATCGCCTCCGTGGGCCGCTGGCCGCACGAGTGCGGAGGCCGGACACGGCCTCCGTCGTGGAACAGGTGGCCTCGCTGGCGGGTCACCTGTCAGCCCATGGCGGTGATCTGCGGACGATGGGCCACGAGGAGCGCCGGGAGATCGGCGCCAGGACCACCGAGCTGCGCAAGTTGCTGCTCGGCTGCCGGGCCGGGAGGTTCGACACCGAGGAGTCGAAGATCGTTGTGGGGAAGGTCGCCGTGCTCGCGGAGACGCTGGTCGCGGACCGCGACGAGCGCGCCGCCCGCGATCTGGCTCGGGCAGCCGCACCGCATCTGCGGTTCCTGCGCAGTCCGTCCACCGAAACGTTTCGGATCCGGCGTGCACTGGCCGAGGCCTGGTCCGAACTCGGCGAGCACCAGCGGGCCGAGAAGCTGCTGCGAGCGCTGAGCCTGGACGAACAGAACCACTTCGGTGCCGCCGACCCGCGGACGGAGCTGCTGCTGCACTGGGCACTGATGAGCCAGGGCCAGTTCGTCGAAGCCGAGGCGGGGTTCGCCGCGCTGACGTCGCGCCTGGGCGCGTTACCGGACCGCAAGCAGCTGCTGTTGCATGCGCTGTGCCGGCAGGCCTGGCTGCTGGGACGCCTGGGCCGGACGGAGGAGTCGGTGCGCACCTACACCCGCGTCATCTCCAGCCGGACCCTCGCCCTGGACACCTACCATCCCGACACCCTCGACGCCGGGCACTCGCGGGGCAAGGGCCTGGTCCTGGACGGGCAGGGAGAACGGGCGTTCGTCCTGCTGGATCCCCTGCTGGACGTCCGTGCCCGCGTCCAGGGGGACCGGCACCCCGACTCCCTGGAAACCGCGAAGTACCGGCACATCGCCCGCGTGCAGACGGAACCCCGCGACGACCGCGCCGTCTCCGAGGCGTTCGGTGGTCTCGAGGAGATCCTGGACGTCCAGACCCGACGGCATGGCGGCCGGCACCCCGCGAGCCGCGACACGGACCGATGGCTCACTTGGCTCCAGGACGTCCGGGGCGCGAACCGCTCGCGGGATCCGCTGCCCCCGATCCCCAGCCTGTGACCCGGTCCGCCCCCGAACAGCGACGACCAACGGTGAGGTGACCACCATGAAGCTGGGACTGCTGACGGCCGCGCTCGGCCAGATGCCGCTGGATCAGATCGCCGCCTGGGCTCCACAGGCCGGATACCGGGCATTGGAAGTGGCGGCCTGGCCGGTCGACAGCCGGCACGTCCACCAGGCCGCCCACCTGGGCGTGGCCGGCTTCACCGCCGTGGACGCCGCCCGCGTGAACGAGCTCATGGACTCCCACGGCCTGAGCATCAGCGCGGTGACCTACTGCGCCAACAACCTCCACCACGACCCGGCCGAACGCGACCGCATCCACCGGCACCTGCGTGCCTGCATCGACACCGCCGCGAGCCTGGGCGTCGGCAAGGTCACCACCTTCATCGGCCGCGACATCACCCTTCCGGTCGCCGACAACCTCAAGCAGGCCGAACGACACCTGCCCCCACTGGCCCGGTACGCGGCCGACCGGGGCGTGCGGCTGCTGGCCGAGAACTGCCCGATGGAAGGCTGGCATCCCGACGGCTACCCCGCCAACCTGGCCTATTCGCCCGAACTGTGGGACTGGATGGCCACCCTGGGCTTCGGCCTCACCTACGACCCTTCCCACCTGCCCTGGCTCGGCATCGACCCCCTCGACGCCCTCCGCCACGCCCTGGACACGGGCATCGTCGGCCACGTCCAGGCGAAGGACATCCAGATCGACCAGCGCGCCCGCACCCGCTACGGCGTCTTCGGCAAGACCGCCACCCGCACGTGCCCCACCGACGTCGGCTGGTGGCGCTACCGCGTCCCTGGCTGCGGACACCTGGACTGGAACCAGATCATCGACACCCTCTACGCCGCCGGATACACCGGCGACATCGCCGTCGAACACGAAGATCCCGTCTGGGGCGGCACCCTCGACCGGACCCTGCACGGTATGCGGATCGCCGCCCGCACCCTCCAACCTCTGATCATCACCCAGCCCGCGGCACCTGGGCGGGAGCGGTGAGCGGAGCGCCGGCCAGGCCAGTGCCGTGGGGAGGGGTTTGAAGCCTGAGGCAGGAAGCACCCTCTAGCTGTGGCCTGCTCGGGAGATGGGCATGTAGGTCGGGGCGGGATCGGTGGTCAGGAACGTCCGGACCATGGCACGCACCGTTTCGGGGTGCTCCATCAGCAGCAGGTGGCTGGCGTTCGGCAGGACGGCCAGTTCGGAGGTGGGCAGCGCCCGGTAGAGCGCCACCGTGTGGTCGAGCGTGACCAGGTCGTCATCGCCGGCCAGGACCAGGGTGCGGGCCGTCACCGCGCGCAGGTCGGACGGGTCCGGGGCCGGCTCGGTCGCGGCCGCGTCCACGATCTTGCGGAGGACGGCCGGGAAGTGGTCGCGGCCGTCCGGGGAGACCTCGGCGTAGGCGGCGACGATCTCGGCGGGCATCGGCCCCTCGGCGGACGGTTTGAAGATCATTCCGTCCAGATCGTAGGCCGTGCTGATCAGGACGAGGCGTTCGACCAGGTCAGGGCGGAGCATGGCGGTGCGAAGCGCCACGCTGCCGCCGGCGCTGTAGCCGACCAGCCGGGCCGGGCCGCCGACCACCCGGTCCAGGAACGCAATCGTGTCGCGCGCCATGACGTCGATGGTGATCGGGCCGGGGGCGTCGGGCGTGCGGCCGTGGCCGCGCCGGTCGGGCAGGTGGACGCGGAAGGTGTCGGCGAGGCCGTCGAGGTTGCCGGTGAAGCAGCGGCCGTCGGTCAGCCCGCCGTGCAGCAGCACCACCGGGGCGCCCGCGCCGCGCTCGTCATGCCACATGTCAACGATGTCGGTCATGCACTACATACGGGACGGCGGCTCAGGAGTCATCGGCAGTTCGAACATCGGGAACAGCGAAGGGTCGAGATAGGTGGCCATGGCGGCGATCAGCCCGTCCCGGGCATCGAGGACGACCAGGCCGAACGCGCGTCCGTCCCGGTACTGCGCGAAGGCGGCCGAGCCGTTGGCCGCCGTGCGGACCAGCCGGTCGTCGGCACAGACTCCGCCCGCGCCGAGCAGGGCCGTGCGGATCGCCTCCCGGCCGCTGAGCCACCAGGCGAACGGCGGCATCGACATGGTGGCGTCCCGATGGAGCAGCGCCACCAGACCCTCGACGTCGTAGGAGGTGAACGCCTTGACGTACCGGTCGAGCAGGTCCTGATCGATCTCACCGCTCCCGGCCGCCGGGCGCCGGCCGGACAGAGTCGCCCGCGCGCGTTGCAGGGCGCTGTTGACCGCTGCCGGGCTGCTGCTGAGCAGTGCGGCCGTCTCCTCCGCCGACCAGCTCAGCACCTCGCGCAGGATGAGGACGGCCCGTTGACGCGGCGGCAGCGACTGCAAGGCGGCGACGAACGCCAGCCTGATCGTTTCGCCTTGGACGGCGAGCTCGGCCGGGTCGCCGTCGGAGGGCAGCACCAGCCGGTCGGGGACCGGCCGCACGAACGCGCCAGGCTCCAGCGGAGCTCCGAGGGCGCTCCCGGCGGACGCGGCCGGGCCGAGGTCCATCGCAAGCGCGCGCCGCTGGACGCTGCGGGCCATGTCGAGGCAGACGTTGGTGGCGATCCGGTACAGCCAGGTGCGCAGGCGAGCCCTGCCCTCATCGAACCGGTCGGCGTTCTTCCAGGCCCGCACGAACGTTTCCTGAACGGCGTCCTCGGCCTCGGCGGCGCAGCCGAGCATCCGGTAGCAGTAGGCGGTCAACTCGACCCGGTACGCTTCCAGCCGATCCTCGAATCCCACGCCGCCACCCTCAAGCCTGTTTCCAAGTTGACCCGAGCCATTCGTTGATTGCGGCGATGCCGCCAGATCAACAAAATACTGGAAGCTCACCTAGGACCAGGTGATCGCACCGAGGTCGTAGTGTTTGTTGAAGTCCGGTGACGGGTCCTGTTCGAACTGGATCTCTTTGCCGTACGGCGGACCTTCGTACCGCACCTGCGTCATGGGACGGGAACGCGATGACACGGCGAGCAGGCAGGTCTTCCACTCGGCGCCTTTGCGATCGAACTCGTCGAAATCGGGTGGGTACCCTTCCCGGCAGCCCGGCAGCCGCATCTCGCCGGACACGGTGACGGCAGGCCCCCATTCGCCGAACTCGCCGGTAAAGCGCGGCGTGCCCGGCGAGAAGGGATTGCCACTCTCGTTGGTGACGATGATCCTTGCGTGGTACGCGGTGTGGCGTTTCAGTATCGCCCTGCTGTCCTCGTCGAAGTTGCCTTGGACCTTCGAACCCGGGGTCGTCCGGATGCGCTGCACCACGATGCCCAGCACACCCTCGACGTAGGTCTTCTGCTGGGGGTAATAGTCGCGGACGGGCACGATCGCCTTCTCGCCGAACCGCAGTCGCGTACCAGGCCGGGTCATTTCATCGGTCAGGTGGATCGGTTCGGTCGGAATCGCGGTCGTCCCGGGCATCGGCGCCGACGTGGCGGGCGATGGCGCCGGCGACGCGGTCGTGGCGGGAGCCGCCGACGGTGCGGAGGCCCCGCCCCCGGAACAGCCCGCCAGCATCAGGCAGGTGATCAAGGCCAAGGCATGGCTGCGCATAGGCGGAGTATCCCGGAATCCCGCCGGGACCGGTCCTGGCGGCCGGAATCATGCGCGTTCGGCTCGGAGATGGGCGGTCACCGAACGACGGCCGCCGAGGTGGGCGGGAATGGCGGTGAGTGCTGCCACCATGACCACTGTGGCCGCCACCAGGGCGAACGTCTGCCATGGTGAGGGGGACGTGGCCTTGGTGCTGTCGCCACCGGTGATGACATTAATGGTCTGGAACAGGGCGAAGCCGCCCGGGAAGACGCCCAGGACGGCGCCGGTGAGCGCCGGCAGCACCTGCGCGGCCGCCAGTGCCGTCGTCACCTCCACGGGAGTCGCGCCGAGCGCACGCGTCAGCGCCGAGGAATGCCGGTTGTCGAGCACCGTCGCCCAGGTGATGACGACGGCGTTGATCGCCGCGAGGCAGAGCAGGATGATCGACCAGGCGAGCAGCACGTGGCGCAACGTCCCGACTTGGGCTCGGTCGTATCCGCCCTCGCCCGGCTGGGTCGCGAGGAAGGCGTTGAGGATCAGCAGGACGTAGATGCCGCTGACGGTGATCGCGATGCTGGCGGCCGCCAGCGCGACACGCCGCGGCCGGCGGCCGGTGACCCGCAGGGCGAGCAGCAGCGGCACGGGCAGCCGTGCCGACAGCGCGATCAGCCATCCCAGGCGGCGGGGCGGGCGCGGCGCGTCCGCCAGCGCCTGGACGGTGCTGGAGCGGGCCGCCCGCACGGCCGGGACGGCGGTCGTGACGACCGCGACGAGCAGGGCCGCGCCGAGCACCAGACCGACGGTGGACGCGGTCGGCGACGGTGTGCCCGCGCCGCCGACCAGCCCGGCGCTCGACCCGGCGAGCAGCGGAGCGGTCAGCGAGCCGATCGTCAATCCGGCCGCGGCCGCGATGACGGCCACGCCGAGGTATTCGGCGAGCAGCACCGCGGCGACCAGGGCCGGGGTGCCGCCGACGGCTTTCAGGAGCCCGACGCGTCTGGTCTGGTCGGCCATCCGGCCGCCGACCAGCACCGACAGGCTCGCCACGGCGAGCAGGGCGAGCAGCCAGGCGCCGAGCAGCAGCAGGATCTGGGAGTCCCGGGCCAGCTCGGTGGCGTCGCTCTGGATGTTCTGCCAGGTCTGCATGGGCAGGGGGTGGCCGCGGTCGCCCTGCCCGGTGTCGACGAACGCCTGGGCCTTGGCCGGATCGGCGAGTTTCAGGTTCAGCACGTAGGCCAGGGAGGCCGGATCCGATGCGAGGTCGCGGACGTCGGCCTGAGTGAGCCAGACCAGCCCGGGGTTGTGCAGCAACCCCGCCGGCACCTTGCCGTCGTCGCTGACCGCTCCGTTCACGCACCCGGAGGCGACGATGCAGGACGACCCCGGATAGGGCGCCGTGGCGGCGGTGACCGCGACGCCGACGACCTCGAACGCCCTGCCTTCCAGGGTGACCGTGTCGCCGACCCGCACGCCGACCGCGTTGGCGTACGCGGCTTCGACCACCACGCCGCCGTCGCTGACCCAGCGGCCCTGGACCACTTTGGGCTGGTCGACCGAGACCGACGCGGCGTCGCGCCCCACGGCCTGCACGTCCGAGGTCTTGCCGCCGGTCTGAAGTTTCGCCGCGGTGACCGGGTACGGCCCGCTGTGGTCGGTGACGCCGGCCTTGCTCACCAGGTTCTCGAGGCGGTCGAGCCCGGCGGACCGGCTGTTGGCGACCACGTCGGGTCCGTTGGTGGCTTCGCGCGTGCTCTGGTACGGGTCGCTGGCCGCGTCGCGCAGGACCAGCGCAAGTGTCAGGGTCGTGGTGGCCGCCATCACGGCCAGCAGCAGCAGAACGGCCTCGGTGCGGCGCCGCCGCAGGTCACGCAGGGCGAGGCGGCTTACGAGCAGGATGCGGCCCATCGCGTTCAGCACTCCGTTCCGAGGAAGGCGCCGAGCTGCCCGGTGGTGCCGCCGGTGGTCTGCTGTGGCTCGCGCAGCGTCTCGAAGGCTCCTTGACCAGCATCACTTCCTGCCGCACGGCGTTCCTAGATAACCGTTAGCTCACCATATAACGGTTATCCCCCACCAGGTCCAGCTCGACAAGAAGCGCATGAGCGGGCCGACGGTTCGATCGGTGGTTAGGCTTCCGGCAAAGGTGAGGTTTCGCCAGCGGACGGGAGCGTTCATGGACGTGCCGAGTGGAATCGACCGCAGGGCGCTCGCCCGCCACATCGCCGCCGACGTCGACCGGGCGGCGCCGCTGCTCGCGCGGATACTGCTCGTCCGCGCGGTCTCGGACATCCGCCACCACCGCGGCGGCCATGCCCTCTGGGTGGCGAAGGACATGGCCGCCGACTGCGGCGCGGAACTCAAGGCGGCCGGGGCGGCCACACGGGAACTGGCCCGCGCTCTGGTCCCCGGCCACGACCCCGACCGCGATCTCACCCCCGCGATCGACGCGACCCGGCAGTTGAGCCACGCCATCAGCAGCGAGGACGCCGCATACGCCAGATACTCGATGGCCACCGACCCCGACATCTCCATCGACAAGAACCGGGCGGGTGAGCTGGGCAACCAGTGGGACGAGCACAGGGGGCACCTCCGCGAGGCCCGCCATGCGGTTCCCGCAGGCCTGGGCAGCGGCAAGACCGGCTCGGTGCTGCTGGACCGCGCCCTCGACCGCGTCTTCAAACGGGGCATGTACTACCAGGCCCGCTACTACCTGTTCAGCGGGCAGCCCGAATGCCAGTGGCGCCGCCGCGTCGCCGGCGTCCTGCACGCCGCCGCGTGCGCCAAGCTGGACCGTGGCAACGAGGTTGCCATCGGCGACCTGGCCGTCAACATCCGCGACGGACGCCGCGCCCTCGACCGCACGGCACCGAGCGCATGGGCGCAGCAGGCAGTGAGCCGCCTCGAAGCGATCGCGACTCCGGTGTTCGCCCAGCAGGAGCCGCTCACGCCCCGCAAGGCCACCGCGATCCGGCTGCTGGCCCTGTGCCTGGCCCGCGAGGCGGAGGCCGCCCGCGCGCCTGCCGCCGGCGACCCGTTCCGGGGCATCGCCGTCGGCATCACCCTGCTGGAACGCGACACCATCGACTAGAGACGCGACCCGCAACAACCCTGGGGCATGAGGTGATCGCGGGCGTGGGCATCGTGTTGATGGCCTCGGTCGCCGGTCTCAGATGAACAGGTGGCCTGGGGAGTTCCAGGGGCGCTACTGGGACGCGGTCATTGGGTGAGCCGGTAGACGCGGACGACATGGTCGCGGGTTCCGTAGACCTGCTGCCAGCGTGGTCCCGTCCAGGTCGGATCGGCCAGCATGGGCTGAGCGGCCCTGCGGCAGACCGCGCATAGCCGTCCGCTGTCGGTGTCGTACAGCACGAGAAGGTCTCCTGGCCGCGGCCCTTCGGATTCTGGACGGACGGCGCGGATTCGGGTCGACCAGGCCCGCCCGCCCCAGGCGCCGTCCTGGTAAACGCGGAGCAGCTTGCCGGTACGAGGATCGGCCCACACGCGGGAGCCGGGGCTGTCGTGATCATGCATCCAGGACCGCAGCGACTCCATCTGGGTGCCGCCGCCCGCCCGGGTCGACGGTGCCTCCCACCAGGAGCGGGCGGCGGTGACGCAGGTGATCAGGGCGGCGGCCAGCACCAGTCCAGCCGGCAGGACGAGCCGCAACCGTGCCCGATCGGGGAGACGGCCGGCCAAGAACACCGCGCCGAGCCAGAGCAGCCCCAGCCCGCCCAGCACGAACTCGGGAAAGATGGGGAACCAGTACCGGATCAGCTGCAGCCGCAGTTTGGGGGCGCTGGGGTTGAGGACGCCGCCGAGCAGGGTGAGCGGCAGCCACAGCAGCGCGCAGCAGGCAACGGGGACCGCCATCCGGCGCGGACGGAGCAGCCCTCCCAGCAGGGTCAGGCCGAGTAGTGCGACAAGAAGCCCGCCGTCCGGATACGTCTGCAGGGTCTTGGGCAGCCGCAGCACGTACAGCATCCGTGGCTTGTCGCGGTAGGTCGTGGCGATGTCGGGCGCCGACGGCCGCTGGCCGTGTCCGGTGATCGCCAGCACCCGCGCCAGCGGGTCGCCGTAAAGCCGCCAGCACAGCAGGAGTTCGGCGGCCCCGATCACCACGATGGGGACCAACACCCAGACCATCCCGGCCAGCCGCGCCCTGCGATACAGCAGCACCAGGACGACCGGCCACATGAAGACCACGAACTCGCGGGCCAGGTAGGACCAGCCGAGCAACGCTCCCACCGTGAGCAGCAGCGCTCTGCCGGGCGGGTCCGGCCGGCGGGCGGCGGACACCGCCAGAGCCGCCGCACAGGTGAACAGGCCGGCCGCGAGGACGTCGGGCAGCAGGTCCGTGGAGTCGGCGAAGACCGGGGTCGCCGCGACCACGACCAGGGCGCCGGCCGTCCCCACCGACCGCGCGAACAGTGCCGTGCCCAGCGCGTACGTGCCAAGGAGCAGGGTCAGCGTGGCCAGCACCGGCACGGTCGCGTAGGCGGCCTGCGAGTACCCGAACACGGCGATGGCCAGGCGAGCGGGAATGATCAGCCCGAACCGGGTCACCTGGTGCATCTCCGTCGTGACCTCGACCGGCTTCGGGAACCGCGCCGCGGCCTCCAGGTAATTGAGCTGGTCGGACGGGACGGGAGTACGCAGATGGGTCAGCAGGACCACGAGCCAGGCGAGCACGAGCCCACCCGGCAGCAGCCGCGCCGAAACCGCCCGGCGGCGAGCCGCCGGGGCTGACGGGGCCGCGCCCTGAGCGGCGGCGGCACTCAGGCCCGCGGACATGGCGAGAATCTCCCAGGTCCCGCCGGTACCCGGGCGTCAGCCCGATGGCCAACGGATGAACTCCTGAAAACCGCCCAAATGCGGGGTTCAGGTCTACTCGCTCCTCGGCAGGTCGCCGCGCGCCTTCATTTCGTCCAGGGCCTCGTCGGCGGCTACGACCTCCCGGTGATACTGCCGATGCACCTTGTACGTGCGGTCGACCTCGATCCGGTGGTAAAGCCCGGTCGGCTTGCCGAAGCGGAAGTCCCGCGGGAGGCGCTGTGCGCCGTCGCCGCCCACGATCAAGATGGCGCGGTCGGTCACCACGAACGTCGCCAGCGGCACGGTGAAGATCCACCAACCGGTCTGCGTGAGGAATCCCGTCTGAATCCGCTCACCCGGCTCCAAGTACGGCGCGGCCCGTTTGGCGATCAGTTCGACTCGTCGTTCCTGGTAGCCCATGACTTCCCTTCAGAGCCGGACGTGCCTGCATGGTAGGGCAGCCCGCGCGCCTGCCGGCCCGCCTCTGCACGGACGGCACTACGGCGGTTCATAGCGTGCGGCGATCGCGGCGGCGCGGTCGCGCAGGGAGGTGCGCAACCACTGCGGGGTCAGGGCCTCCGCGTCCGTGCCGAGCTGCCACAGCGCCCATTCGGCGTGCCTCGAATCTTGGAAGGTCACGCTCAGCCGCAGCCGGCCGTCCGAACCGGCTTCTTCGGCGCGGACGGCCAGCGCGGTGTCGAGCAGCTCCTCCTGCCGCGCCGGGTTCAGCCGCACCAGCACGGTGACCTGGTCGCCGCCGGCCCGGAACCGTGTGCTGCGTTCCTGCCAGGCCCGGTCCAGATCGATCCGGTCCGGTCGCTCCGCGGGTTCGTCGAGCTCCTCGGCGGCCAGGATGCGGGACAGCCGGTAGGTGCGGTCCGCGCCGGACCTCGTGGCCAGCAGGTAGCCCCGGTCGCGTACGGTGACCAGGCCGATCGGGTCCACCGTGCGCCACTGCGGCGGCCGGCCCGCGGCCGTGTAGTGGATGCGCAGCTTGTGTCCGGCGAAGACCGCGCGCCGGACCTCGGCCACGATGGTGCCGGGCACCTCCTCGTCGGCCACGCGGCGCGACAGGAGGTCGATCTCCGGGTCGATGAGCAGCCGCTCGGCGGCGCCGGCCGCGATGTCCCGATGGCTTTCGGGCAGCGCGTCGACCACCTTGAGCATGGCGGAGGCGAGCGCCGAGCCGAGGCCGAACGCCTGCGCGCCGCGCCGCGATCCGGCGATCAGCAGGGCGAGGGCCTCGTCGTGGTTCAGTCCGGTGAGCTCGGTGTGGAAACCGGGCAGCAACGCGAACCCGCCGTGCCGGCCGCGTTCGGCGTAGACCGGGACGCCGGCCGCGGACAGCGCCTCGATGTCGCGCAGCACGGTACGGGTGGACACTTCCAGCTCGCGGGCCAGCGTGGCCGCGGACAGCCGCCCGCGCCGGCGCAGCAGGAGCACCAGGGAGACCAACCGGTCGGCGCGCATACGCGGACCTTAGCGATATATACGACAGAGGGTGTCGTGATTCGTTGCGAGGCTTTCTCCATGGCGTCCAAGGCGGCTACCGAGCCGATGGACGTACGCCTCGACGAATCGAATGGAGCCGATGTGGTCATGGAACGAACGGCGGTCAACCCGTGGACGTGGTCGGTGGAGATGGGCTACAACCAGGGCGAGATCGTCTCCGGGCACGCCCGGACCCTGTACTGCGCCGGGCAGACCGCGATGAGCGGCGACGGCAGGCCGCAGCACGCCGGTGACATGGCGGCACAGCTGGCGCTGAGCCTCGACAACCTGGAGGCCGTTCTCAGCGAGGGCGGCATGTTTCTTGCAGACCTCGTCCGGCTCAACGTCTACACCACCGACGTCGATCTGCTTTTCCAGCACTACGGCGTCCTGGCGTCGCGGCTGGGAGCCGCCGGGGCGGCGCCGGCCACCACGATGCTCGGGGTGACACGGCTGGCGATCCCCACCCTGATGGTCGAACTCGAGGGAACCGCCGTCGCGCCCCTCAGCCCCTCTCCGGACGCCGCCCGGCCGGCGGGGCCAGCCAGGTCTGGAGGGCCCAGTGCCAGGTGAGGGCGCGGCCGAGGGTCTCACCGGGCGGGGCCTGGTGGGTGAAGTCGGTGAGGGCGCCGAACCGGCGCAGGCGGTGTTTGACGGTGTTCGGGTGGATGTGCAGGGCGTCGGCGGTGCGGCCCGGGTGCTCGCCGTGGTCGAGGTAGGTGAGGGCCGTCTCGGCCAGGAGGCGGTGGAACTCGTCGGACGGGTCGAGCCGCGCGAGGTGCTCGCGGGCGAGGACGGCGCCGAGGCCAGGGTGGGCGTCGAGGGCGACAGGCATGGCGAGGTCGGTGAGGCGGCGGAGGCCGTCCAGGCCGCGGCGCCGCGCCGAGGCTAGGGCGGCCAGGCAGAGGCGGTAGACGCCCGGGAGGTCGCCGGGCCGTACCGGCGGGCCGGCGACCGCCAGCGGGTCCGTGCGGGCGGGCAGGCGGGTCGTGACGGCGCACCAGTGGCCGTCGACGAGGCCGGAGACGCCGTCGGGCAGGGCCATGGCGGCCTCCGTCCGGCGGGCCTCGCGCGGATCGCCGATGTCGGTGACCAGGCAGTGGTACCGGCGGGTGGCGGACAGGCCGGCGTCGGCGGCGCGGGCGGGGCCGCCGCCGAGCAGCTCGCGCAGGGCTTGGACGCGGGCGGCGTGCGCCGACTGGGCGAGGCTCAGCTCGGACTCGCGGTAGGCGTGGATCAGCCGGTTCTGCAGGCCGTTGGCGTAGCGGTCCAGCTCCATGATCTCCCCGATCATGGAGTCGAGGGACACCCCGGCCGCGCGGGCCTCCTGCATCAGGCGCGTCAGCACGTACGAGCGGGCCGCCTGGAAGCCGTCGAGCAGGGCGGCCAGCGGGACGCCCTGCAGCGCGCGGTCGGTGGCCAGCCGGTCGGCGGCCCGGGTGTCCTCCTCGCTGAGCCCGGACATGTCGATGAACGCGGCGGACACGACGGCGAGCAGCGCGGCGATGTGCCGCCGCACCTCCTGCACCGGCAGGCCCGCGATCGGCGGGGACTCCGACCGGGCGGCCTCGACGACGGCGTCGAGCAGCCCGGGGTCGGCGCGCATGCGTTCCATGAGCCGGCGGAGCACCGTGCGTTCCGACATGTCCTCTCCCGCGTGGGGCGCCGCGAGGATCCCGCGACGCCCCAGTCTGCCCGGTTCAGCCCGCGGGCGTCAGCGCCGCGACGGCCTCCGGGGCCGCCAGGCCGGTGCGCTCGCGCTGCGGGAAGACGCCCACGGGCACCCGGGCGACCTCCTTCGCCGTCGCGTAGTCGATGACCGAGACGGCGTTGGCCTTGCTGAGGGAGACGAAGCAGCGGGTCCCGTCCGCACTGGTCGTCCCCCAGTACGGGAGGCTGTTCACCGGGTAGTTGAAGATGCCCTTGGTGGACAGGTCCGAGGTGTTGACGATGGCCGTGTAGTCGTCGATGGTGCCGACGTCGCACAGCCGCCGCCCGTCGCCGGACAGCGCGAGGCCGTGGTGCGCGGAGTTCTGCGGGTAGTCGTCCGGGCTCAGCGCCTTGCCGTGGTCGCTGTAGGGCATGGTGACCGTGTTGACGATCTTCCCCTGGTTCAGGTCGTACTTGATGAAGCCGTTGAGGTAGGACTGCTGGGCGTAGAAGGTGTTGCCGTCGGGGGCGACCAGGTTCGGCCGGATGCCGTGCGGGAACTTCCACGTCTTGACGACCTGGAGCGTGTTCGCGTCGACCTTCTCCAGCAGGAAGTCGCCCTTCAGCAGTTCGAGCGACTTCGGCAGCGACGTGATCCCGATGCTGGTGTTGTAGATGTAGCGGCCGTCCGCGGTGAAGTCGTTCTGGTGCGGATAGGTCCCGGTGCCGAACTTGCCGGTGACCGCGCCGGTCCTCGGGTCGAGCACCTCGGCGACCTGCGCGGTCGTCGCCGAGATGACGTACTTCGTGCCGTCCGGCGACAGGGCGGCGTGGTCGGCGTGGAAGCCGTCCAGCCGGGTGTGCCACAGCTCCCGGCCGGTGGCCACGTCGAAGGCCGCGGCGTCGTCGAGGTTGCCGCGCGAGACGTACAGGGTGCGGCCGTCGGCGGCCAGCTGGACGTCGTCGACGAACCGGTCGCCGCCCTCGATCTGCTTGACGGTCTCGTATCCGGCGCGCTGGACGAGCGTCATCTCCGCGAGGCGCTGCTGCAGGTCGGGGATGACGTTGAACGATCCGAGATTCTGGTAGGTGCGGCCGTCGACGAAGCTCACGCTTCCCGACTGGCTGTTGCCCACCAGCAGCACGTCGCGCATCGCCGCGGCGTCCGCGGGCGCGGCGGCCGCTCCCACCGGGACGGCCAGGGCCGCGGCCGTTCCCGCGCAGGCCACCAGGGCCTTCAGTCTTCTGCTGGACATGACGTCTCCTCCGGAAGTCGCCTCCGTCAGAACGGGTAGCGTCAAGTGTGAGGAGCCCGGCGGGCGCGGCAAAGGTCGCGGGAGCCAACGTGCGGGCGTCCGGATGTCGGGAGCCGACAACCGGCGCGCGGGAATCGGCGGACGCGCCGCGCCGGCGGCCCGCACCCGGGTCAGGGGTACGGGCCGACGGCGAACCGCGTCAGTTCTGCCAGGGCCAGCCTGCCGCCGCGGTACGGCGGGCCTCGATCAGCGGGACGAGGCGGAACGCGGCGTCGGAGAGGCCCCCGAAGGTGTGCCGGTTGCCGGTGCCGGACGGCCCGTGCCCGTACCGGTAGCCGGCGAGATTCCAGGTGTAGACCGGAACGCTCTCCGGCACCTGCCCGGCCGGGTGGGCGCCTCGCACGCCGCCCCATGCCTGCTCGTCGGTCACGATGACGACGCGGTCGTGGCCCCGGTAGTTCGCCCGGACCGCCTCGGCGGTATTGGTGCCGCCCATGGAGTGGAACCGCTGGAGCACGGCCAGCAGCGACTCCCCGCGGCGGACCTCGACCGGCCGGTGGCCGGTGCCGAACTCGACCAGGTCGGCCGCGCCGGCGCGCAGCGCGAGCGCGGTCCCGAAGACGGCGGCCGCGTCGGCCCGGTCGAGCCCCGAGCGCTGCGAGACGCGGCCGAACATCGAGCCCGACCGGTCGACCAGGACCAGCGTCCGGCCGCCGAGCGCGGGCACGTTGGCCAGCGAGTGGTTCAGCGCCTGCTCCAGTGGCCACGCCCACCGCAGCGACGGCGCCGCGTTGTAGGCGGCGAGGAACCGGAACGGGAACATCTTCGACCGGCGGATCACCTCCGGGTCGGCGATCCTCTCCGCGACCCGCCGCGCCACCTCGTCCGGCACGCCCGCCTGGTCGAAGTTCCGCAGGTTCCGGACCAGCGCGAACACCCCCATCGACGGGATGATCGCCGTCCAGGCGGCGGCGTCCATCGGGCCCTGCAGCCATCCGGCGAGGGCCTCCCAGGTGATGCCGGCGCGGCGCAGCGTCTCGGGGTCCTCCAGCACCCGGCGGCGCTCGCCGACCGGCATGGACAGCAGCGCGTCGCGCCGCGTCAGGGTCTCCAGCGACGCGGGGATCGGCGCGTCGGGCCGGTAGGGGCGCTTCACCGCGTAGCCGAACAGGTCGTGCTGCCACGGCCCCTGGAAGCGGCCGGCCTGCGCGCTGCCCTTCCGGTCGCCCGGGTGGGTGATGTTGAGGATGTCCGCGAAGCCGATGCCCTTGCCCTCGCTCCCCCACTTGACGTAGTTGAACTCGGTGCCGAGCCGCAGGACGGCGTCGCCGACGCCGCGCTTGACCGGCTTGGGGATCGCTCGGCCGTAGGCGGACATCCAGTAGGCGAGCGCCTCGCCCGGCTCGTCGGCGCGCCGAAGGACGCTCGCGACGAGCTGCCGGTTGCCGCCGTGCAGGCCGGCGCCGAGACGGGCGCGGACCGCCTCCAGCGCGGCCACGACGGGCGCGGACCGCATGCCGGCCTCGGCGCGCAGCCACGGCAGGAAGGCGGCGAGCCACTCGACGTCCTCGACGGCGACCTTGTGCACCAGGGCGCGGAAACGGTCGTCGCGGTCGCCGGACTTCTCATAAAAACTGTCCTCGCCGACCATGTTCGAGACGGCGAGAAGGAAAAGCTCCGACTTGGCGTCGCGGGCGTGCCCGGGTGCGCCCTCGTGCGTGCGGCCGGTCGGGATCCGCTCGGACGCCACAGGGCTCGACGCCGCGGCGCGGGCGCCGCGAACATTGAACTTCGCCATGAAGGAGCCTCCTTCCAGAACGGGAGGAGACGCTCGTCTCGCGGGGATGCCCGAGGTCGGAAGACCGGCGACGGTCCGACGCGTCCATTGCTCTGCCATTCTGAGCTACGCCGTCCCGAAGACGACGACGGGATTCGAACCCGCGACCCATGGATCCCAAAGGAAGTAACCGTTGCCTGCGCACCGGGCTCCCGCGAGGAGCGCGCTCCTCCCGAGGTCAAAGCGGCGTACGGGGATCGCCCGGCCGAATCGGGCCACAGGGGCGCCATGCGTCCCCGCAAGGAGTCGAACCTGAAGTATCCGTCCGCCTGCGCACCGGGAGGTGCGTTTCAGTTGTGTTCGCAAATCGCGCCGGCGCGATCTGGTGTACTGCGGCGAACATACCTCGCGGATCGCCGCCCGCGCATTTCATTAAATGCGCGGGCGGCGATGGGTCAGCCGTTGATCCTGGCGGCGGCGAATTGGGCGCCCTGGGGGACGGTGCCGTTCGTCGCGTAGGTGAGGTGGGCGGTGATGTCGACGCCGTTCGCGCAGACCGGGTCGCCGGTGTTGCAGAATTCCTTGGCCTTCGGGCCGTAGAGGGAGCTGGCGCTGTTGATCGTCTGGCCATAGAGGCGCAGCGGGTTGCCGTAGACCACGACGGCCTTGACGCGCGGGGCGAGGTTCGTCGGGATCGTGCCGCCGGTGCCCAGCAGGGTCCGGATGCCGATCGCGATGTCGGTGACGCTGGCGCCCTGCGAGTACCCGCCGAGCACGAACGAGGTGCCGGGGCAGGACGCGGCGACGGACTTGACGTGGTTGCTCATGTCGGTGGCGCCGGGTCCGGCGCTGGTCTGGCCGAGGTCGGCGGCGTAGTTCACCGCGTAGGAGCTCACCGACTTGCCGGGCAGGTCGCCCTTGAGGGCGCTGGCGAACGGCGTCCCGACGATGCCCAGGCCGGGCAGTTCGCCGCTGCCGCGGGCGAAGACGAAGTCGACGTCGGAGCAGGCGGCGGCCGACGCGGGGGCGGCGGCCACCGCTGCCAGGCCTGCGGCGCCCACGGCGCCGGCGAGGGCGACGGCCGCGAGCCGCCGCAGGGAGGGGGTGAGGGACATGCGGGCCTCTTTTCGTGCGCGAACGCGCAGGGTGGGAACGTTTTCCGGGCCCCGACCGATTCGGGGCCGGTCAGCCCCGCAACGTAGGGCGCGGCGGCCTCTCCCGCATCGGCAGAATCGCCGGTCTCGTCGGCGGGCGTCGCCCGAAACCCGCGGGACGCGGCGCCGAGGTCCGGGGGACTGGCGATTTCCCCGATGCCGGGACGGGCTGGGCGGCCGACACTGTGCTTCCCCGACCTGTGCTCCAGGAGGCAACCGTGCGACCACCCCTGCGCTCCCCCCGGCGGGCCATCGCCGCCGTGCTGGGAGCGGTGCTCTTCAGCTCCTTCGTCGGCGCCGCGCCGGCCGCGCACGCCGCGGCGGACGATCCGGCCGTCAGCGTCCCGCCCGCGGGCAGCCACGGATTCCCGTTCCTCGCCGCGGCGGAGGACCTCGGTTCGTTCGGCTACACCGAGAACGAGTACTTCATCTCCGGCACCGCGAAGTCGTACGCCAAGTCCGGCATCTGGGGCTCGGACGGGCGGTGGAACGTGCGCGAGTCCGGCAGCGCCGCGTACAAGACCCGGCTGCTCGTCCGGCGGCCGACCGACCCGGCGAAGTTCAACGGGACCGTCGTCGTCGAATGGCTCAACGTCAGCGGGCAGCTGGAGCTGTCGCCCGACTACTGGTTCGAGCGCGACGAGCTGCTGCGCGAGGGGTACGCGTGGGTCGGCGTCTCGGCGCAGGCGGTCGGCGTCAACGGCGGGCTCGGCGAGATCCACGGCCTCAAGGGCTGGGACCCGGCGCGGTACGGCACGCTCGTCCATCCGGGCGACGCCTACTCCTACGACATCTTCTCGCAGGCCGGGCAGGCGCTGCGCTCCCCGGACGGGCCGGACCCGCTCGGCGGGTTGAAGATCAAGACGCTGCTCGCGGACGGCGAGTCGCAGTCGGCCGGGTTCATGACGACCTACGCCGACGCCGTGCAGCCGGTGGCGCAGGTCTACGACGGCCTCATGATCCACAGCAACAGCGCGGTCGGCTCGCCGATCAGCGGGCAGCTGGCGGACACGCTGTCGATGCCGAACCCGTCGAGGATCCGGACGGACCTGAAGGTGCCGACGTTCGTCGTGCTCACCGAGACCGACGTGCCGCTGGCGTCGGTGGCGCGGCAGCCGGACACGGACAGCGTCGTGCACTGGGAGCTGGCGGGCACGTCCCACGGCGACCAGTGGGCCTACGACCTGGGCGATCCGACGCTGAAGAAGTCGGCGGGGTCGGCGGCGCCGCAGGCGGACTGCTCGGCCGGGTCAGCGCCGTTCAACGACGGTCCCGGCCACTACTCGATGAACGCGGCGCTGCGCCATCTGGCGTCGTGGGCGCGGGGCGGGGCGCGTCCGCCGAGCGGCGCGCCGCTGAACACGGTGCTGCGGGACCCGCGCACGGGCCTCGCCGCCGGCGGCGTCCGGCTGCCGGACGTCACGGTGCCGACGCGCACGCTCACCGGCCTGCGGAACATCGGCCTCGACGACGGGGTGTTCTGCGGCCTCTACGGCGCCCGCGACCCCTGGAACGGCGACAAGGACGGGTGGGACCGCCATGACTCCGGCGACCCGTCCGACCCGTCGTTCCCGCCGACCGCCGAGCCGGTGCTGAGCCGGCTCTACCCGACGCACGCCGGGTACGTGAGCAAGGTCCAGGCGGCCGCGCAGCAATCCGTCGACGGCGGATACCTGCTGCCCGAGGACGCCGCGGCGATCGTCAAGGCCGCGCAGGACTCCGGCATCGGCGGCTGACCTCGAAGGACGGCGCGGCCGGCGGGCGCCCGGAGACCGGAGGCCCCGCCGGCCGCGCGAACCATGTGACGCGGGGCGTTGACGGGGACGATTGCGCCAGCGGATGCTGGCGTCATGAAACGGTCATACGGGTGGCGGGGTGCGGTCGCGGCGGGTGCGCTGGCGGTGCTGGGGCTCGGAGCGGCACCGGCCGCGGCGGACACGGGATGGCACTCGGTGGCGTCACCGTTCGTTCCGGGCGGCACGCTGGCGGGGGTCGCGGCGATGGCGCCGGGCGACGCCTGGGTCGTCGGGACCTACTACCACATCGGCTCGACGGTCTTCGATCATCCGCGGCCGGTGATGCAGCGCTGGACGGGCTCGGGCTGGCAGGGCTACCCGCTGCCGAACGGGCAGTACGACGCGAGCCTGGACGCGGTGGCGGCGACGTCCCGGACCGACGCGTGGGCGGCGGGATACACCAGTAGCGCGTACCAGATCGGGAAGAACTGGATCCTGCACTGGGACGGGACCTCGTGGACGCAGGTCCACATCGCGGAGGGCGACGATGGCGCCGCGGGCACGGCGTCGGTCGACGCGCGTCCAGGGAACGTGTGGGTGTCGTTCGACTACCACGAGGTCTTCCGGGTCAGCGGTGGCAGCGCGGAGAAGGTCCCGCTGACGGGCCCCTCGCAGGAGATCTCGATCGCGCGGATCCGCGTCGGCGACGGCGCCGGCACATGGGTGGCCGGCAGGCACGGGCATTGGGACGGCCAGTGGGCCTACTACCCCGACACCGCCCAGTGGGACGGCCGCACCTGGACCGAGCACCCGGTCAACGTGTGGCCCGCGACGGCGCGGGCGACGGACGTGCTGCCGCTCGGCACCGGCGACGTGTGGGCCATCGGCCAGTCCGACGACCCCTCGGGCCCGCCCTTCCTGGCGCACTGGGACGGGACGGCCTGGCGCAACGTCCCGCTTCCGGGAGCCGGGCCGGCGACGCTGGCGACGCTGGCGCCGGACGGCCGTGGCGGCGCGTACGCGAGCGGGATGACCAGCGACGTTCAGGGCGCGCCGATGATCCTGCACCTGGATCCCGCCACGGGCGCGTGGTCGCGGGTGGACGTGCCGCAGTCGGCCGGGACGTGGAACTCCGTGCTGACCGGCCTCAGCGTCGCGCCCGGCGGGACGGCGATGTGGGGCGTCGGCAAGAGCGCGCTCGGCACGCTGGTGATGACGACCGGCTGAGTCAGCTCGTGTCGACGGAGCGCTGCTGGCCGGGGTAGCCGGGCTTCTGCACGGGGAGCCCGACCATCTCGTCGTCGAGCGTTCCGGCGGTGAGCGGCAGTTCCGGCGGTTCCGGATCGGGGCCGTCCGGTTTCGCGCCGGAGGGCGGGGCGTCCACCGGCCCGCCGGCGTTCACCCCCTGCGACTCGACGAGGTCGTCCTCATGCTGTTCATGCATGTTCATCCTCTTACCCGCCATAAGTCGGAATAGCCGGATGTCCTGCGAGGACGTGCTCCCGCTGCGGGACAATCGGAGCATGGCGAAGAAGTGCGCGTGCGGGTCCGGGGCCGCCTATGGAGAGTGCTGCGGGCGGCTGCACCGGGGCGAGGCCGAGGCGCGGACGGCCGAGGAGCTGATGCGGTCGCGGTTCAGCGCGTTCGCCGTCGAGGACGAGGACTACCTGCTGAGGAGCTGGCACCCGGCGACGCGGCCCGGCGACGTCGGCTTCGACCCCGCGACGCGCTGGACGCGGCTGGAGATCGTCCGCACCGAGGACGGCGGCCCCGGCGACGCCAAGGGCGTCGTGGAGTTCCGCGCGCACTACGCGACCGGCGGCGAGGACGGCGTCCTGCACGAGGTCAGCCGGTTCGTCCGGCACGACGGCGCCTGGGTCTACGTCCGCGGCAAGGTGCTCTGACCCGCCCGAGGAACGCCGACGACACCTGAGAGGGAGCGGCATCGGCCGTGCGGGGGAAGAGCCTCCGCTGTACCGGCTGGGACGTTGTGGGGGCGGGCGGCAGGCGCCCGCAGGAAGAGAGACTCACGATGTCGCACCGGAAATACGCAATCGCGGTGGCCGCGCCGGCCGCTCCGGAATGGCGCCGGGTCAGGTCTGGCGCCATTCGGGGACGGTTCCGGGAGCGTGGAGGCAGAAGTCCGGCGCGCCTTCGAGGGCCTTCTCCTCGCCTCCCGGCGTGTAGGTGACGATCAGCCGGAGCGGACGCCACGTCGCGTTGTAGGTGGAATGCCAGGCGCCCTTCGGGATGTGGACGGCGTCGCCCTCGCGAATGGTGAACGGCTCACCGTCGTCCACCATCTGCTCCGCCTCCCCGGAGATCACGTAGATGATCTCCTCGGCGTTCGGGTGGTTGTGCCGCGCGTGGCCCTTGCCCGGGTTGACGATCACTTCACCGAGCGTGCTGCCCGCACCGTCGACGCCGGACGGGGCGACGAACCACTTGATCGAGCCCCAGTCGAAGGTCATCGTGGGCACGTCGCCGGGAGTCACGTGCATGAGAGCTCCAGGTTCTTGAAGGCGGCGACCTGGTCGGTGATGGCCCGTTCGGTCGGCAGCCGTTCGACCGAGGAGGCGCCGAAGAAGCCGACGACGCCGTTCGTGCGGGACAGCACGTAGGCGGCGTCGTCCGGTTCGGCGATCGGGCCGCCGTGGCACAGGACGAGCACGTCGTCGCGGACGGCGGCCGCGGCGTCCCGCATGGCCTGCACCTTCGCGACCGCCTCGTCCAGGGACAGGGCGGTGCCGGCGCCGATGCTGCCCTTGGTGGTGAGCCCGACGTGCGGGACGAGGACGTCCGCGCCCGCCTCCGCCATCGCGCGCGCCGAGTCCTCGTCGAAGACGTAGGGGGCGGTGACGAGGTCGCGTTCGCGTGCGAGCCGCACCATCTCCACTTCCAGGTCGTAGCCCATGCCGGTCTCTTCGAGGTTCTGCCGGAACACGCCGTCGTAGAGGCCGACGGTCGGGAAGTTCTGCACCCCGGCGAACCCCATCGCCTTCAACTGGTCGAGGAAGACGGGCATGACCCGGAACGGGTCGGTGCCGCACACGCCCGCGAGGACCGGGGTGTCCCGCACGACCGGCAGCACCTCCGACGCCATCTCGACGACGATCTGGTTCGCGTCCCCGTACGGCAGCAGGCCCGCCAGGGAGCCGCGGCCCGCCATCCGGTACCGGCCCGAGTTGTAGATGATGATCAGATCGACGCCGCCGGCCTCCGCGCACTTGGCGGACAGGCCGGTGCCCGCTCCCGCGCCGATCACCGGCTCGCCTGCCGCGACGGCGGCCCGCAGGCGCTCCAGGACGGTCCGACGGTTCACTGCTCTCCCCCTGCGATCAGCCCGTGCAGCCGGTCGGCCATCGCGCGGCCGAACGACGGGTCGTTGATGTTCACGTCCAGCCTCTCGGTCTCGACGGCGCCGTCCATCGCCGCGAAGCAGGCGGCGTCGGCGTCCGGGTCGTGGAACGGCAGGCCGGGCGCGTCCAGCGCCGACACCCCGCCGAGCGGGAGGAACAGCACCGTCGGCCCGGTCGCGGCGGACAGCTTCGCCGCGACCCGCCGCCCGAGTTCCGCCATCTCGTCCGGTGTCGTCCGCATCAGCGTCACGGTCGGGTTGTGGACGTAGAGGTTGCGGCCGGCGAACCGTTCGGGGACGGTGCCGCGCGGCCCGAAGTTCACCATGTCGAGGGCGCCCGGCGCCACGACCTGCGGGATCCCGTGCCGCCCCGCCGCCGTGAGCCGGTCGGGGCCCGCCGACAGCACCCCGCCGACCAGGTCGTCCGCGAGTTCCGTCGTGGTCAGGTCGAGGACGCCCGTGATGAGGCCGCTGTCGACCAGGCCTTCGAGCGCGCGTCCTCCGGCGCCGGTCGCGTGGAAGACCAGCACCTCGTAGCCCAGCTCGCCGAGCCGCTCCCGCGCCGCGTCCACCGCCGGGGTCGTCACGCCGAACATCGACGCCGCCACCAGCGGCCGCTCGTCCCCCGCCTCCCGCGGTGCCGCCGCGTGCGCCTTCGCCATGCCCACCGCCGCTGCCGCCGCGTTCCCGAGGATCAGCCGCGACACCCGGTTCACGCCCGCGATGTCGACGACGCTGTAGGTCATCGTGACGTCCTTCGCGCCGACGTAGGGCGCCACGTCTCCGGCCGCCATCGTCGACACGATCAGCTTCGGCAGCCCGATCGGCAGGTCCCGGACGGCCCGCGCCGCGATCGACGACCCGCCGCTGCCGCCGACGGCGAGGACCGCGTCCACGCGCCCCTGCACGGTCAGCTCCGCGAGGACGACCGCCGCGCCCTCGCCCATCGCGGTGACCGCCGGCCCCCGGTCGCCCGCGTTTCGCAGCACCTCGATCGACGTGCCGCCCGCCCGCGCGACCCGCTCCGCCGGCACGTCCGCCGCCGTCCGCGATTCGCCGACGCCCGCGTCAACGAGGACGACGTCGCAGCCCAGATCCAGGATCTGGTCGCGCAGCCACGCGTATTCCGCGCCCTTGGTATCGAGCGTCCCCACCAGCACCACGGTCGCCACGCCGCACCCTCCCGTCCCGGACTCCGCTTCCGAAGATCCTGCCCTCGCGCGCGCCCCCACAACCGGCCCTCAGACGGCCGGCACCGGCGCCTCGGTGATCTTTCCGTCCTCCAGGTGCAGGACTCGGTCGGCCTCCGACAGCAGCGCCTGGTCGTGCGTGGCGACGAGGACCGTGACGCCCTCGCCGGCGACGACCGCGCGCAGCAGCGGCATGATCGCGGCGGCGGTCTCGGAGTCGAGCTGGCCGGTGGGCTCGTCGGCGAGCAGCAGCCGCGGCCGGTTGGCCAGGGCGCGGGCGATCGCGACGCGCTGCCGCTGCCCGCCGGACAGCTCGTAGGGGCGCTGCGCGGCGTGGCCGGCGAGGCCGACGAGCGCGAGCAGCACCCGGACGCGCTCGTCGCGCTCGGCGGGCGCGGTGCGGGTCAGCCGCAGCGGCACCTCGACGTTCTCGGCGGCCGACAGCACCGGGATGAGGCCGTGCGACTGGAACACGAAACCGAGGTCGTCGCGGCGCAGCGCGAGCAGCTCGTCCTCGCTGAGGGCGCCGATGTCGCGGCCGTCGACGCGGACGGTGCCGCCGTCCGGGGCGTCCAGGCCGCCGATCAGGTTCAGCAGGGTCGTCTTGCCGGACCCGGACCGGCCCTCGATCGCGACGAGCTCGCCGGGCGCGACGCGGAACGAGGCGCCGCGCAGCGCGGGCACCTCGACCCGGCCGGTGCGGTAGGTGCGGACCAGGTCGTCGACGGCGACCATCGGCTCGGTCATGCGTCCTCCTCGCGGGGCCGGTCGGGCCAGACGCCGACGTGGTCGCTCTCCAGTGCCAGCCGGACGCGGTCGCGCATGCCGAGCGTCTCGGTGAAGCCGCGCGGCAGCTGGACGCGGCCGGCCCGGTCCAGGACGGCGTACTCCTCGGCGGTGCGGGTGCCGTCGGCCGCGTCGCGGCGGCGGACCTCGCTGCTGGTGCGGCCGTCGCGGATGCCGACGGTGCGGTCGACCTGCTCGGACACGCCGGCGTCGTGGGTGACGATCACGGCGGTGGTGCCGAACTCCCGGTTGACCCGGCGGAGCGCGGCGAACACCTCGGCCGCGGTCGCGGTGTCGAGCTCGCCGGTCGGCTCGTCGGCGAGCACGACGTGCGGCTCGTTGGCGACCGCGACGGCGATCGCGATGCGCTGCTGCTGGCCGCCGGACAGCTCCGCGGGGCGGCGGCCCGCGCATTCGCCGACGCCGAGCATGCCGAGCAGGTCGGCGGCGCGGGTGGCGCGCTCGCGGCGGGACCGCCCGGCGAACCGCATGGGCAGCTCGACGTTCTGCGCGGCGGTCAGGTACGGCAGCAGGTTGCGGGCCGTCTGCTGCCAGATGAAGCCGACCTTCTCGCGGCGGAACGTCAGGCGCTCCTTGGCCGACATGGTGAGCAGGTCGGACCCGGCGACGCGGGCGACGCCGGCGGTCGGCACGTCCAGCCCGGACAGGATGTTGAGCAGGGTGGACTTGCCGGAGCCGGACGCGCCGACGACGGCGATCAGCTCGCCGGGGTCGACGAGCAGGTCCAGGCCCTGGAGCGCGACGACCTCGATGCCCTCGCTCTTGTAGATGCGCACGAGGTTGTCGCAGACGATGTGCGCGCCCTCGCCGTAGGCGGGGCCGCGCTCGACGGCGCGGCGTTCGAGTTCGGCCAGGTCGGGTGCGTCGGCCAAGGATCCTCCTCCGTGCGGGGGGACGGCCCCGGGTTCCCTCACGTCAGTCCCCCGTTCTCAGGACGTCGCCCAGGGACGGGCGGTCGAAGGCGCGGTCGACGGCGAGGGCCGCGGCGGCGGCCAGCAGCAGCGCGGCGAGCAGCGCCAGGAACGCGGCGGCGCCGGGCGCGTGGCCGGTGGCGGCGTACCCGGAGGTGTAGGGGCGCAGGTCGACGACCGGTCCGGTGATCTCGGGCAGGAGCAGCCCGAGGACCCACCCGGCGGCGACCGCGCACAGCAGCACCGGCGCGATCTCGACGAGCGCGAGGGTGCGGCTCTGCCGCCGGCCGAGGCCGAGGACGCGCAGGTGCGCGATGGTCCGGGCGCGGGCACGGGCGCCGACGACCAGGACCAGCAGCACGGCGAGCAGCCCGTAGCCGCCGGCGATCAGCGCGGCGTTCCGGAAGGTGCGGTGCACGAGGTCGATCGTCGGGACGCCGGTCATGCCGTGCAGGACGTCGCTCCGCAGCCGCAGGTTCCGGGTGACCTCCTTGGGGGTGGCGGCGTCGAGCACCTTGCCCAGCGCGGCGCCGTCGATGTGGTCGCCGCGCAGGAACACCTCGGACGGCCGCTGCAGGGAGTCCAGCGTCCTGTAGGGGACGATGACGAACGGGGAGCCGGGGGGCACGGAGGGGAAGTCGTCGATCGTCCCGGTCGGCTCGACCCGGATCGGGCCGGTGAGGGAGCTGGTGAGGGTGACCGGCTTGGACCCGGACTTGAGGATCGCGGCGGCGTCCGGCGAGGCGAGTTGCCCGTTCGGCGCGCCGGGCACTCCGGGGACGTCGGGGAACGCCTTGCGGTAGGCGTCGAGGTCGACGGCGACGACGGTGATCGGCGACGGGTCGCCGGGCCCGGTCGCGTCCTCGACGATCCGGGCCGGGACCGCGGCGGTGACGCCGCGGACCGCGCGCGCCTTCGCGACGGCGCCCGGGTCGAGGTCGGCGGACTCGATGCGGGCGTCGCCGCCGACCATGCTGTACGAGGCGCGGACCTGCCCGTCCCGCAGCGCCGTGTCGACGGTCGCGCTGAACCCGGCGACGGCGGCGGCGAGCAGCAGGACGACCAGCGGCAGCGCGCCGGTCATCGTCTGCCGGGAGGCGCGCGCGAGGCCGACGAACAGGACGGCGCCGCGGCCGCGACGCAGCGCGGGCGCGGCGGCGCGCAGCAGGTAGGGGTAGGCGCGCAGGACGAGCACGCCGAGCGCGGCGCCGAGCAGGACGGGGACGGCGGCGACGAGCGGATCGTCCCCGGACGCGTCGCCGCGCCGCCGCAGCACCACGACGCCGGCGACGGCGACGGCGGCCAGCAGCACGTCCAGGACGAGGCGGCGCACGGACGGCCGGGCGGTGGCCAGGTCGTCGCGGCCGGCAGGGCCGGGGGCGGCGCCGCGTTCGCGCAGCACCAGCGCGCCGGACACCGCCAGGACGAGCACGACCAGCGCGGCCACGACGACGATCGACCGGGGCTGGGGCGGTCCGGCGTCCAGGAGGCGTCCGGCGGCGTAGCCGAGCGCGGCGGCGGGGACGACGGCGAGCGCGGTGAGCCCGCAGGCGTGCCCGGCGAGCGTGCGCAGCGACGCGCCGCGGGCGCGCATCGTGCCGAGGACCGGGCGGAGCCGTTCGCCGAGCAGCCCGGCGGCCAGCAGCAGCACGCCGGCGGCGACGGCGGCGAGCCCGGCCAGCGCCGTCCCGAGGATGGACTGGGCGGTGCGCAGCCGGACCTGGAAGACGTGCAGCCGGCCGTCCAGCGAGGTCGCGACGGTGCAGGAGAACGGGCCGGCGTGGCCCTGGACGGCGGTGCGGTAGGCGTCGAGGTCGGCGGCGGCGGCGCGGGCGCGTCCGGTGTCGAAGGCGCCGGGCCGGACCGGGAACCGCCACGTGAACGTGAAGGTCCGGTCGGCGCCGTGGGTGAGGACGGTGTAGCCGCGGGCGTCCATCAGCGCGGTGCCGACGTCCGCTTCGGCGCCGTCCGGGCTGATGATCCTCTTCATCGCCTTGAGCAGGCCGGGGCGGGAGGCCCAGTAGGGGTCGCGGGGGTTCTTGGGCGCGTAGAGGCCGGTGATGCGGGCGTACAGCGGGCCGCGGGCGTCCGGGTCCTTGAGGGTCATCCGGTCGCCGGGACGGTAGCCCATGGCCTGCGCGTACTGCTGGGCGACCATCACCTCGACCTCCTGGCCGGAGGCGGCGACGTCGGGCTCGGGAGGCCGGTTCACGGGCAGCCGGCCGGCGACGAGGCCGATGCGCTTCCAGGCGCCCGGTTCCCAGTCGAAGCCCATGAGCCGAGGCTGCCGGAAGGTCCCGTCGATGTACATCTGCGTGGTGAGGGCGACGGACGCTTCGGCCGGCCCGGTGACCTCGCGCAGCGAGTCGGGCAGGAGTTGCTGCCAGGTGAGGCCGTTGGTGTCCAGCACCACCTCGTCCGGGACGGCGACGGCCGCGTCGAGCCCGTGCGACGTGCCGGTGACCTTCAGGTCGGCGTCCGAGCCGACGGCGGCGGGGGCGCCGCGGTCGTACCCGGCGGCGGTCGCGGCCGGGACGGTGACCGCCAGCAGCGCCGACACCAGCGCCAGCACGGCGAGCGCGGCGAGCGGCGCCCACTGCGTGCGGGCCAGCCGGAGCCACGGCCCGGCCTGCGGGACCGGCCTCATCATTCCTCCCCCGTGCGCAGTCCGGCGCCGACGTTGCGGCGGCGCAGCACCCGGATGACCGGGGGCAGCACCAGCCCGAGGACGGCGGCCGTCCCGGCGAGCATCGCCGCGACCAGCGGCCACTGGACGATCAGGACGGCCGGCGGGTACGGCTCGGTGGTCTGCAGCCCGACGACCAGGTGCGGGACGACGAGCCGGGCGACGGCCAGGCCGAGCGCGGTGCCGCCGGCGAGGCCGACCACGACGAGGAACGCCTGCTCGACCGCGAGCATCCCGGCGACCTGGCGCGGGTGCACGCCGAGGGCGCGCAGCACCGCGAACTCGCGGGACCGCCGCCCGGCGGTGACGGCGGCGTTCACCACGAAGGCGATGACGGCGAACGCGAGCGCGGAGCCGAACCCGAGGACGAGCACGCCCTGGAGGGTGGCGCCGAGCGGGGCGTCGCGCAGCCGGGAGCGCAGCGCGGCGCGGTCGGCGGCGACCTCGCCCCATTCGTGGTGCGCGCCGACGGCCTTGGCCGCGGGCCCCGTGCGGTCACCGGAGACCGACGCCCACCACTCGCCGGGCTGCGTGCCGTCGGGCCCGGTCTGCCCTGCGGCGACCCGCTTCTGCACGAGGGTGGGCAGGTCGACGAGGACGGCCGGGGTGCCGGGCGCGATGGTCGGCAGCGTCTCGACGATCCCGACGACCTTGACCGGCTGGTCGCCCTCGCCTCCGCTCAGCGTGACGGTGCCGCCGACGCCGACCTTGGCGCGGGACGCGGCGGCGGTGGTGACGACGCCCGGCACGACCGGCATGAGGCGCGGGTTCTTGCCGTCGTGGGCGGGCGGCGTGCCGGTGCCGAGCACCGCGTGCACGATCGTTCCGCTGGTGGGCAGCTCGGTGCCGTACACGAGCTGGCCGGGCGGGGTCGTGGGGATCGCGATCTCGGCGATCCCGCGTCCCTTTCCGAGTTCCGGCCGCACCGGCTTGGCGGGGTCCACCGGCTCGACGAAGACGTCCCAGGCCGCCCTGGGGGGCATCGCCGCGTCGCCGGTGCCGTCGCCGCGGACGCGCTCCACGGTCAGGTCGAGCGGCCCGCTGTAGGGGTTGTCGTCGTAGGAGTAGTCCAGCGCGCGGACCGACAGGGGGTAGCTCAGCGCGCCGCCCGGTCCGGTGATGGCCGCGGCGTCGACCGCGATCGTGTGCGTCCTGCCGTCCGGCGGGACCCCGTCGAGTTCGACGCGGCCGACCACCCCGCGCGCGTCGCCGACGCTCAGCTCCGCCTTGAACGTCCGGCCTCTCCTGACCTGGGCGTCGGGCGGCTGCTCGGGGGTGGGGCCAGTGCGCTTCAGCCGCACGTCGACCAGCAGCCGTCCGGGCCTGCCGGGGACCGCCAGCGCCGGCGCGCCGGGACGCCCTTCGGCCAATTGGCCGAGCGAAAGGGCGTCGCGGAGGTCGGAGCGGACCCGCAGCATCGGCCCGAGCGCCCGCGCGTCGGCGGCGAGCATGGTCGCGGACGCGGTGCCGATGGTGCCGTCGGTGCGCAGCACGCCGGTGGCGGACGTGACGCCGGGAAGCGCGGCGATCCGCGCGCCGGTGCCGAGCGGGGTCGCGCCGCCGACGCCGTTCACGCCGGCGACGCGCAGGTCGGCGCCGCTCTGGAAGTCGGCCTGGTCGGTCTGCGAGCGGCGCCAGGTCGCCATCGTGGTGACCGACAGGACCCCGACCGCGATCGCCATGATCAGCAGCAGCACGGGCCCCGCGTATCGCGTGGACTGGCGGCCGACCTGGCGGGTGCCGAGGGCGGGGGCGAGGCCCCGGCCGCGCGCGGCGATCCGTTCGGCGGCGCCGGACGCCAGCGGCACGGCGCGCAGCAGCAGGACGGCGCCGGCGAGCAGCCCGAGCGCGGGCCCGGACACGATGACGGGATCCACCCCGGTGGCACTGCCGGAGCCGCCGGAGCCGTCCACCCCGTACCGGGTGAGCTGCCAGATCGCCAGCCCGGCGACGAGCAGCAGCGCGAGGTCGGCGCCCGATCCGCCCAGCCTGCTCCGGGCGGTGCGGCCCATCCCGGCCTGCGCTTCGACGAACGTGCGGTTGGCGCCGCGCAGCGTCGGAAGGCCGAGCGCGATGGCGCCGGCCAGCGCCGTCGCGACCGAAACGCCGAACAGGGGCGGCAGCGGCCCGGCGTCGAGCCTCAGCCCGGACGCCCGGATCGCGGGCGCCAGGCCGGCCAGGCGCAGCAGCGGCCCGGCCAGCAACGGCCCGCACACCGCGGCGGGCAGCACGATCAGCGCGCCCTCCGCGACGCTCAACCCGGCGAGCCGACGCATGCCGAGGCCGCGGGTGCGCAGCAGCGCCACCTCGCCGCGCCGGTGGTCGGCGAGCAGCCGCGCGACCAGCATCCAGGCGCAGCCCGCCAGCAGGATCAGCTGCAGCACCGGGATCAGCAGCAGCGACCGGGTGACCCGCATGGCGTCGCCGAGCTGGCCGGTGAGCTGTGGGAGGTTCGTCACGGCGGTGTACTGGGCGCCGCCGAGTGCCTTGCCGTAGACGTCACCGCCGTGCGCGACACGGTCGCCGAGCGGGCCGAGGTCGCCGGTGTCCAGGCGCCGCAGGTCGGGCAGAACCGTCCACCGGACGGACACGCCGGTGCCGGTGAACCGGGCGGCGAACACGTCCTGCGGCACCATGAGCGGCCCGTACGTGGTGTAGTCGCCGCGTTCGGCGCCGGTGCCGATCAGCCCGTCGCCCTGCCAGAAATAGTCGTCGGACCTGGGGACGTCGAACAGCCCCACGACCTTGGCCCGCACGACCGACTTGCCGTCGATCCGGCCGTGCAGGGTCAGGACGTCGCCGACGGAGGCGTGCATGAGGCGGGCAGCGGTGGCCGGGAGGGCCGCCTCGACCTCGGTGTCCTTACCGGCCCCAGCGCCCGGCGACGGCCAGCGTCCCTGCGCGAGCCGGGCGTGCCGGTCGATGCCGGTGTAGGTCTCGAACACCGTCAGCTCGGGATGCGGGTTCTTCTCCTGCCCCGGCAGCGTGTAGGAGTCGCTGCGGACGCCCATCGAGACCGACAGCGGCACGTCCCGGTAGATCCGCTTGAGCGCCCCGTCCACCTGCCGCTGCGCGGTGGCGAGGCCGCCGGGCGGGACGGTGGTGCTGAGCGTCGCGCCGGAGGACGCGAACGTCGCCTGCGCGAGGGTGCGCCGCAGTCCCTCGCGGGTCGTCGAGCCCGCGTAGCCGACCAGCGCCGCGAGGACGGTCGTGGCGAACAGCGCGGTGGCGCACGCCGCGAGCACCAGCGTCCGGTCGGCGGCCATGCGGCTGACGACGAGCCCCCGTTGCCCCATGGCCGTTCATGATCAACCGCCGTCGCCGGGACGACAAGACCTCGCGACGCGCTTGTCCTTATCGCAACATTTCCGATACTTGACCATGATCGCGACAGAATCGGCGGCCTCCGGAGGTCACCGGTCGCCGCGCCGCAGCGCGATGAGGCGGTCGAGGACGTTCGCGTCAGCCGACAGACCGTTGTGCGCGTATTCGCTGGTCACCCACGTCCGGATGCCGGGGATGACGGACGCCGTGGCCATCGACATCTCGCGGTCCACGTACATGTCGTCGTAGTAGACGGCGGCCGTCACCGGGACGGTCGTGGACGCCAGCCGCTCCGCGTCGTAAAGCGCGGGCCATTCGTGGGCCGCGACCAGGTCGGCGCATTCCCGCAGCGGCACCAGCGCCGGGTCCTCCTCGAACAGGAACGGCAGGATGGTCTCGCCGAGGAAACGGAACGGTTCCGCCTGCGGCTCGAACTCGGGGAACTCCGCGAGCACCCGCGCCGCCGCCCAGTTCGACGCCATCCCATTGCTCACGCACGCCTCGTGAATGAGCGCGTACAGCGGTTGCGCGGCGAACGAGACGATGCCGTCGACGCCCCGCAGGAACGTGTCGGAGAGCCGCCCGCCTGAGATGAACGCCTCCTCCAACAGGTAATGCAGATTGTCGAACTGCACGGAATGGCCGAGCCCGATGCCGATCGTCTGGAACCGGCGCGCCGTCAGCCGCTCCCCGCCAGGAAGCCGCTCATCGTTCTCGTCCAGGTGCGCGGCGATGCGGCGCGCCGCGTCCTGGTCCTCGGGATAGCGCGCGAAATAGCACTCATTGGCCGCCGCGATCCGTCTGTACGCGGCCCGGTACCAGTCGTCGGGCGTCGCCGTCAGGCTCGGCAGCCCGCCGGTGATGAACGCCTCGCTCAACCCTTCCGGCGCGATCGATAGGTACGTCACCGAGCAGAATCCGCCGAAGCTCTGCCCAAGAACGCTCCACGGCCGATCACCGATCAGATGCCGGCGCAGCAGTTCGGCGTCCCGCACAATCGAGTCGGCACGGAAATGCCGCAGATATTCGGCCGCGGCCTTCGGATCGGCAGGCAGCGTCTGCCGGTTCGCGGGCGTGCTGCGCCCGGTGCCGCGCTGATCGAGCAGCAGCACCCGGTAGTCCCGCAGCGCCCGCTCCAGCCACGCCGCGGGCATCGCCCCCGGCCGCGGCGCCCTGTTCCCCGGCCCGCCCTGCAGGAAGAGCAGCCACGGCAGATCGTCGTCCCGCCTGCCCGGCGCGACGACCTCACGCGCATAGACCTGGATCGTCGGCCCTGCCGGGTCGCCGTGGTCGAGCGGAACGTCCAGGAAGTGATCGGCGCAGGCATACCCCGGCCGAGTGAACGAAGTCGGCATACCTCTCACTATCCCCGACACCCTGACCTGCCTCGACCTATGGTGTGCCGATGAGCGGAGGCCACGCCCACTACGTCATCGTCGACCGGAAAGGGCATCGCGTCTGGTCACGCGACCGCGGCGCGAGGACCCTCCAGACCGACCTCCTGTCCGGCCCCGACCGCACCATCGAGTTCGTCCGCGCCCAGAAGGGCGGCACTCCCGACTTCTGGATGAACTCGGTGTGGTGGCGGGCCGTCCTCCTGCTCGACCTGCGGCACCGGCTCCTGCTCGTCCAGATCGCCGACGACGTGTGCGCGCCGTCCGTCCCCGAGATCCGCGCGTGGCTGCACGACGTCCGCGCCGAGTGGCCCGGCTGGGACGTCCGCTGGGCCGCGCGCGGCCTGCACGAGGTCATGGACTACCTCGGCCTGCCGTACGACACCGTCCGCTACCTGGACGACCCGCCACCGCCCCTGGCCGAGCAATGGGCCGGCCCCCCGAACGGCGACGACCTCACCGAAATGCCCGAGACGCTCATAGCCGTCCGAAGCGCCGAGGGCCACCTCTCCCTGGCCTCCACCTGGATCCTCACCCCGGACGCCGCCCTCCTCGCCGGCCCGGACGCCCTCCTCGTCCCCCAAGACCAGGCGACCGACATGGCCGTCCTCGAAGGCGTCCCCTGGAACGGCCTCTACGTGGACGCCCCTGCCCGCCGCGCCGACTGGTGGGCGACCGACCTCCCCCTCGACCCGCGTCGCCTCCCCGCCCTCTGGCCCGGCTGGACCCTCACGGACCACGGCGAGGCCTACGAGGAGGTAGCCGCCCTCATCGGCCCGCCCCTCCTCATCCAACCCCCACCCGCGCGTTGAGTTGCGGCGAGTCGTCGTTATCCGGCCGCGCATAACGACGACTCGCCGCAACTCAACGTCAGAACATCGCGCGGTGGCGGCCCCGGTAGCGCGGTCGACGGGCTGGGACGAGCGTGAGCACGCACGCCACGACGAACCCGAGGGCCAGGGCGACGGTCCCCCACCCGGCGAGCGTGATGATCGCGCCCGCCATCACAGCGACACTCCAGGACGTCCGTTCAGCAGCGATTTGAGCGCGGTCACGGCATTGCAGATCTGGTGCGCCTCAGCGATCGCGTGCCCCCACGACGTGTAGAACCACGGGCGCCCGCCGTCGTCCTCGCGCGATCGCAGGATCAGCAGGTCGGACGGGTGGTCCGCGCCGCACTGCCAGGCGCCCGGACGCCCCACGCCGCACCCCTGCGCGTCCGGGTTCGAGACATGGAGCCCGTCCGGCGTCATGCGCGCCCGGATCTTGTGCGCCCGCAGTACGGTCCCCAACGCTTCCAGACGGGCTCTAGCATCAGGAGTCATGGTCGGTCGGCCTCCTTCGAAGGCAGATCGGTCGAGACCCCGGGCGACGTGGCCGCGCCGCCCGGGGTCGTCTTGTTCTCGGGCCTTACAGTACTCGTCTTGTCTCAGGCTGTCTTGTCTCCGGTCGCTTTACCCCGACTCGTCCAGACTTGGTCTGTGACCTTCGAGTTCTCAGGACCGGAACCGCTGTACGCGCAACTCGCGGACGAGCTGCAGCGGCGGATAGAGGCGGGCGTGTACCCGGTCGGGCAGCGCATCCCCAGCGAGGCGGAGATCAGAGAGGAGTTCGGAGTCGGCCGGACCACCACGCGGGCGGCCGTCGAGATCCTGCGCGGAAAGGGCAGGGTCGTGACGGCGAAAGGCCGCGGTACGTACGTGATCGCACCATCACCCGCCGAGTGACCCGGCGGATCGCGTGGATGTAGGCGTGTTCTCGTGGACCTGACCACGATCAACCTCGACCAGCCGCGCCCCGCGTACCGGATCATCGCGGCCGCGATCGCGGACGAGATACGGGCGGGGAGGCTGCGCCCCGGGCAACGCATCCCGCGTCGGCCCGTGGCATCGCCAACGACGTGGGCGTCTCACTGCGGACGGCCGACGCCGTCCTACGGACATTGCGGGAAGACGGGCTGACCGTGAGCGTGCACGGGCTCGGCACGTTCGTCGCCGAGGACGCCGACAAGCCGGCGGAATAGCGCCGCCTCGTGGCGGCGAGCAAATCCACTCGGTGCTCGTGCGTGCACAGCTAGCGTCATACACATGGTGGACCTCTACGACCCGCGTCCGCTGCGCGAGCAGATCTCTTCTCTGATCACAGGGCGGATCGCCGACGGCACCTACGCGATCGGGTCGAAGATCCCGACCACCCGCGAGCTCGCTCGGGAGTGCGACGTCAGCGAGCGGACGATCGCCGAAGTGATCAGAGCGCTCAGGGAGAGCGGCGTCCTGCGCGGGATACCGGGGCGCGGCGTCTACGTCCTGCGGATGCCGGACGACGGCGACGTCTGACCGGCCTCGGTCCGCTCAGGGCGGCGGGTGGGTCAGAGAGTGGCGAGGACGTTCTCGATGAAGTCCGGGGTGCGGGCGGGGGGTTCGGCCTGGACGCCCAGGTGGTTCAGTACGTCGCGGTAGCGGGTGACGTCGGACGGGCGGTCCGGGTAGGTCGCGCCGGCGAGGTGCTCCAGGTACACGACGTCCGGCAGTTCGGGTTCGGCGAACCGGAGCAGGGTCACCGGGCAGGTCTCGCCGGCGTGGCCGCCGATGGCGAACGGCAGCACCTGGACGGTGACGTTCGGCAGCCGCGCCATCTCGATCAGGTGCCGCAGCTGCGCGCGCAGGACGTCGGGGCCGCCGACGGCGCGGCGCAGCGCGGCCTCGTCCAGCACCGCCCACAGCTTCACCGGCTCGGGGCGCTCCAGCACCTGGCGGCGGCGCATCCGCAGCTCGACGCGGCGCTCGATCTCCTCGCGGCCGGCCTCGGGAAGGCGGGCGGCGAGGAGCGCGCGGGCGTAGTCCTCGGTCTGCAGCAGGTCCGGGATGTTCTGCACCTCGAAGACCCGGACGAGCACGGCGCCCTGCTCCAGCCCGAGGTAGGGCTCGAACCAGCCGGGCACGAGGTCGGCGTACCGCTGCCACCAGCCCGGACGGTTCGCCTGCTCGGCCAGCTCCAGCAGCGCCTCGCGGCGGGCCGGGTCGTCCACCCCGTACAGGGTGAGCAGGTCGGCGACGTCGCGCTCCTTGAACCCGACGCGGCCCAGCTCCATTCGGCTGATCTTGGAGTGGGAGCCGCGGATCTCGTAGCCGGCGGCCTCGGTGGAGATCTCGGCGGCCTCGCGCAGCCGGCGCAGCTGCGCGCCGACGACCATCCGCAGGACGGTCGGCCCGGCCGCGGCCGCGCCGAGCGCGGCGCCGGAGCCGCTCGCGGGCGCCTCGCCCGGGTACGGGGCGCTCATGACGCCTTGCGCCCGACGGCGCAGAACTCGTCGACCTCCGGCGGCCCGCCGAACCTGCCGGGCTCGGACCGCCACCGCGACACCGACACGACGCCGGGCTCCAGCAGCTCCAGCCCCTCGAAGTAGCCGGCGATCATCTCCGGGGTCCGCAGGTGGTAGGCGGCGGGGCTGGCCTGGTTCCACATCTCGATCGCGCCGCGGAACGCCTCGCCGGTGATGACGTCGGTGCCGTCGGCGACCGCGAGGTAACTGCCGGCGGGCAGGGCGTCCATCAGCCGGCCGACGATCGCGCACGCCTCCTTGTGGTCGGCGACGTGGCCGAGGATGTTCAGCAGCATCAGCGCGACGGGCCGGTCGAAGTCGAGCGTCCGGGACGCCTCGGCGATGATGCGGCCGGGGTCGCGCAGGTCGGCGTCGACGTAGTCGGTGGCCCCCTCGGGGGCGCTGGTCAGCAGCGAACGGGCGTGCGCGAGGACGAGCGGGTCGTTGTCGACGTAGACGATGTGCGACCGCGGCGCGACCCGCTGCGCCACCTCGTGGGTGTTGTCGACGGTCGGCAGGCCGGTGCCGACGTCGAGGAACTGCCGGATGCCCGCCTCGCCCGCCAGGTACCGGACGGCGCGGGCGAGGAAGCCCCGCGAGTGCTTGGCGACGTCCACGATCTGCGGGTAGACGGCGACGAACTGGTCGCCGGCGGCGCGGTCCACGGGGTAGTTGTCCTTGCCGCCCAGCCAGTAGTTCCAGATGCGGGCGGACTGCGGGACGGACGTGTCGATCTCGGGCGTTCCGGGCGCCGGGGGCGCGTCCGGTCCACGCTTCGGGTCTCCCACGGACGCCTCCTCGGGCGCACGGCGACGTGCCTTCCGCAAAGAAGTTACCCGCCTGCGGGGCCGTTGCCCAATGCACCGTGACGGACCGTTTCGTGGGATTCTCAGCCGCCGCCTCCCGCTTCGTCCGGCATCGAACCGTGGTGACCTGGCACGATACGAGCCCGCGAAAAAATCTCGAAAAAAGTCGCGGCGGATGTCGATCCGGCCCGCGGCCGGTCGACGCGTTGGTGAAGGGCCCGGAAGGACCGGCCCTCGGCACGGCAGAGGAGACGACGATGCGGTTCATGATGATGACCACCGACAGCGCCGAGCAGCAGGGCCCGCCGCCGGACGAGAAGACGCAGGCCGAGATGGGCGCGTTCATCGCCGAGATGGCCAAGGCGGGGGTGCTGCTGGCGACCGGCGGCCTGGAGCCGGGCGGCACGCACATCGCCGCCTCGGGCGGCAAGGTCACCGTGACCGACGGCCCGTTCGCCGAGGCCAAGGAGACCGTCGTCGGCTTCGCGCTGGTCGAGGTGCGCACCCGGGAGGAGGCGATCGAGGTGTCCAAGCGGTTCTTCCAGATCGTCGGCGACGGCGAGGGCGTGATCCAGCAGGTGTTCGGACCGGAGGACGGCCCCGGCGCGTGACCCGCCGCCCGCGGCGCCGGTGATCCACGCGGCGCCGCGGCGGCCGGTGCGGGTTGCGCGGCGGTCCGTGCGGGTGCTGTCATCGGCACCGTGACAGCATCCGCCGCGCCGCACGGCGTGCCCCCGCGCGCGGAACGCCCGGCCGGCGTGCACGCGAGCATCGACGCGGTCTGGCGGCTGGAGTCCGCCCGCATCACCGCCGGTCTGGCCCGGCTGGTGCGCGACGTCGGCCTCGCCGAGGAGCTGGCGCAGGACGCGCTGGTCGCCGCGCTCGAGCAGTGGCCCGAGTCGGGCGTCCCGGACAACCCGGGCGCCTGGCTCATGGCGGTCGGCAAGCGCCGCGCCATCGACCGGATCCGCCGGCAGCAGCGCCTGGAGAGCAAGCTCGAGGAGATCGGGCACGGCCTGGAGCCGGAGGCGTCGGAGGCCCCGCCCGAGTTCGACCTCGCCGTCGACGACGAGCACATCGAGGACGACGTCCTCCGGCTCATCTTCACCGCCTGCCACCCGGTGCTGTCCACGCAGGCCCGGGTGGCGCTGACGCTGCGGATGCTCGGCGGGCTGACCACCGAGGAGATCGCCCGCGCGTTCCTGACCTCCGAGCCGACGGTCGCGCAGCGGATCGTCCGGGCCAAGCGGACGCTGTCGGAGGCGGGCGTGCCGTTCGAGGTGCCCGAGGGCCCCGAGCGGGCCGCGCGGCTCGCGTCCGTCCTGGAGGTCCTCTACCTGATCTTCAACGAGGGGTACGCGGCCAGCAGTGGCGACGACTGGGTCCGCGCCGACCTGTGCCAGGAGGCGCTGCGCCTCGGCCGGATCCTCGCGGGCCTGGCGCCCGACGAACCCGAGGTGCACGGGCTCGTCGCCCTGATGGAGATCCAGGTGTCCCGGACCCGGGCCCGCACCGGGCCGTCCGGCGAGCCCGTCCCGCTGCACGAGCAGGACCGCGCCTGCTGGGACCGGCTGCTCATCCACCGCGGCTTCGCCGCGCTGCTGCGCGCCCGCGAGATCGGCGCGCCGCCCGGCCCGTACGTCCTGCAGGCCGCGATCGCCGCCTGCCACGCGCAGGCCGCCTCGGCCGAGGAGACCGACTGGGCGCAGATCGCGTCGCTGTACGGGATCCTCGCGTCGGTCGCGCCGTCCCCCATCGTGGAGCTGAACCGGGCCGTCGCCGTCGGGCTGGCGGACGGCCCCGAGGCGGGTCTCCGGCTCGTCGACGCCATCGCCGGCGAACCGGCGCTGCGCGGCTACCCGCTGCTGCCGGGCGTCCGCGGCGACCTGCTCGCCCGGCTAGGCCGCGCCGAGGAGGCCAGGAAGGAGTTCGAGCACGCCGCGGAGCTCACCCGCAACGCGCCCGAACGCCGCGTCCTCCTCGACCGGGCCGCCGCCCTGGACGGCGCTCAGTAGTCCTTCACCGTGAACGCGTTGACGATCTCGCCGAAGTCCTGGAAGTCGACGACCTCGGTCTCCACGCCCATCTGCGCGTCGCGCTGCGCGTCCACCCGCGCCTTGTTCGTCAGCGCCAGCTGCTGGTTCGCCGCGACGTACCCGCGCAGCTCGCGCTCGTAGCCCGCGAACGCCGCGCGGTGGTCGCCGTCCGCCGCCTTCAGCTCCCCCGCCAGGACGTACGCGCCGACCATCGCCATGCTGGTGCCCTGCCCCGACAGCGGCGACCCGCAGTACCCGGCGTCGCCGAGCAGGACGACCCGGCCCTCCGACCAGGAGTCCATGTGGATCTGCGCCATCGAGTCGAAGTGGAAGTCCGGGGCGTCCCACATCGTGTCGAGCAGCCGCGGAAGCTCCCAGCCGCCGCCCTCCAGCGCGTCCGCGAGGATCTTCTTCTGCGCGGCGAAGTCGCGGTAGTCGTAGTCGATCGGCTGCTCGGACTCGAAGCCCAGGTAGACGCGGACCTCCTCGTTGCCGCGGACGCTCATCACGCCGCCGCCCCACGAGCTGCCCGGCATCTGGTGGAAGACCTGCCAGCGGTCCAGGCCGAGGAAGTTCGGCGCCGTCCACACGCCGAGGTAGGTGCCGAGGTGGGAGATGAACCGCTCCTCCGGCCCGAAGACCAGCCGGCGCGTGTTGGAGTGCGCGCCGTCCGCGCCGACGACCAGGTCGAACGTCCGGGTGGTTCCGCTGCGGAACGTCACGTGGACGCCGTCGTCGTCCTGCTCCAGCGCCGCGATCGAGTCGCCGAACAGGTACTCGACGCCGTCGCCCGCCGCGTCGGCGAGGATGCGCGACAGGTCGTCGCGGAGGATCTCGATGTCCGGGCTGTCCAGGTCGCCGGACGTGATGGTGTGCTCCTCGCTGCGGTACAGCTCCTTGCCGTCGCCGTCCACCATCGACATCCCGCGCATCTCGACGCGCTCCTCGCGGATCCGGTTCAGGACGCCCATCCGCTCGGCCACTTCCAGCGCCGGCCCGCGCACGTCGATCGCCTGCCCGCCAGCCCTCAGCCCGTCCGTGACCTCGACGATCGTGACGTCGAACCCGTAGCGCTTCAGCCAGTAGGCCAGGGCGGGCCCGCCGATGCTCGCACCGGAGATGAGGACCTTGGTGTTCTCCATGAGTGACTCCTCGTCAGTCGGCGGGAGGTGTTTCCCGCGTCACTCAGGAGACTGGCCTCGCCCGCTGACCGCGCCCGCACCGTCCGCTGACGGCGCGGTCACCGCGGAGGCCGGCCGGCAGGCGGCTAGGGGCGGGAGCCGGCGGCGTGGGCGGCGTCGATCTGCTCCCAGGCGACCTGCAGCAGGGCGGCGCGCTTCTCCTCCGGCGTACCGTCCATGGACGAGATCGCGAAGGTGCCGAAGTAGACGGTGAACAGCGCGCTGAGGGAGCGGACGCGGTCGAGGACGGGGCTCTCCGGATCGGTGAGCAGCGTGCCGAGCTTCTGCATGCGGTCGCGGAAGGTCTTGGGCCCGGCCCGGCCGCGCAGCGCCGCCTGGTTCTCCTGGAGGAACTGGAAGACCGGGGCCCATTCCTCCAGCGCCTCGTTGAGACGGCGCAGCAGCTCCCGCCTGGTCTCCAGGGTCGCCGGCTGGGCGTGGGCCCAGGCGATCAGCTCGTCCAGCCGCTCGCCGATGCCGCCGACGAGGGCGTCGAGGATGTCCTCCTTGGTGCGGAAGTGGTAGTAGAGCGCGGCCTTGGTCACGTCGAGCCGCTCGGCGATCTCCCGCAGCGAGGTCTGGTCGTAGCCGTGTTCGAGGAAGAGCTCCAGCGCGACGTCCAGGATGCGTTCCCTGGTGTCCTTGCGGCGCGTCTGCGGCTTGCTCACGGTGTTGCCCTCCTCGGCCGTCCTCCTCCCACCGTATCGCGGCAACTTACTTGACGCCCGGCTAGTTAGCGCGGCTAGCGATCCGGACGCGCCCTCTATCCCGCGGATCGCGCCGGACGCCAGGAGCGTCTGGTCGGGATGGTAGTGATAAAGGGGGCGGGCGCCACGTCCGCCGAGAGGAGCCCCCCGTGATCGAGCTTCAGGACGTCCAGGCCGCCGCCGGACGCGTCGCCGGACGCGTCCGCGAGACGCCGCTGCTCGCGATCGACCCGGCGCCGCTCGCCGCCGCCGCCGCGCGGATGTGGCTGAAGCTGGAGCAGGTCCAGCACACCGGGTCGTTCAAGGCGCGCGGCGCGTTCAACCACATCCTCGCCGCCCGGGCCGGGGGACGGCTCCCGGCGGAGGGCGTCGTCGCGGCGTCCGGCGGCAACGCGGGCCTCGCCTTCGCCTACGCCGCCGCCCAGGTCGGCGTGCCCGCCGAGGTGTTCGTCCCCGAGACGGCCCCGGCGGTGAAGGTCGCGCGGCTGCGCGCGCTCGGCGCCGCCGTCGTCCAGGTCGGCACCCGCTACGCCGAGGCCCAGGAGGCCGCCACCAAGCGCGCCGCCGACACCGGCGCCCTGCTCTGCCACGCCTACGACCAGCCGGACGTCTGCGCCGGTCAGGGCACCCTCGGCCTGGAGATCCTCGACCAGACCGGCGGCGACGTCGACACCGTCCTGCTCGCCGTCGGCGGCGGCGGGCTGATGGCGGGCGTCGCCGCCGCCCTCGAAGGCCGCGCCCGCGTGGTCGGCGTCGAACCGGAGACCATCCCGACCCTCGAACGGGCGCTGAGCGCGGGCCGCCCGGTGGACGTCCCCGTCTCCGGCGTCGCCGCCGACTCCCTCGGCGCCACCCGGCTCGGCGACATCGCCCACGCGGTCGCCGTCCGCACCGGCGTCGTCCCCGCCCTGGTCACCGACGACGCGATCATCGAGGCCCGCCGCTTCGTGTGGGAGGAGTACCGGCAGGTCGTGGAGCACGGCACGGCCACCGCCGTCGCCGCCCTCCGCACCGGCGCCTACCGCCCCGCCCCCGGCGAGCGCGTCGTCGTCGTCCTCTGCGGCGCCAACACCGACCCCACCGACCTGATCGACCGCCCCTAGCCCAACTGCGCGGCGAGCGCCCGCGCCGCGCGGATCACGTTGGACGAACCCTTCCGCCCGGCCAGTTCATCGATCTCGGGGATGGGCCCGGACGCCTTCGCCCAGCGCGCCGTCCTGGTGCCGAGCGCGATGAGCCGATCGTGGGCGAACAGCGACCGCCGCCCCGGCTCCGGGTGCAGGACGGGCAGGGCGGCAGCGATCACGTCCCACACCTGCGCGTACGCACCCGCCTCCGCCGCACCCTCCAGCGCCTCGACCACCCGGACCAGCTTGATCTCCCCGGCGAGCGCCAGCCGCCCGATGTGCCGGCCGAGCGCGGCGGCGGGCAGATCGCCCCGCCCCGCCAGGGTCAGCAGCGGCCCTGCCGCCCGCTCGCCGACGAGCTCGCGAGCCAGGAAGTACGCGACCGCCTCAGCGAAGGGCCCGTCCCCCGGCACCAGTTCGATGAGGGCGGAGACCGGCGCGCCCTCGACCAGTTTCGGTACGAGGTGGACCGCGACCATCTGGGGATGGGACGGCAGGAGCCATGACCAGAACGGCACCTGCCAGCCGTCGATCGTGCGGTCGTCCGTCGGCGGCACGGAGAACACCTCGTCGATGACCGGCCGCCCGGTGACCTCCGCCTTGACCACCACCTCGATCCCGCTCCCCCTGAGCGCCGACGCGCCCGCCCCGGGGACCGGGAGACCGCCCTCGGCCAGCCGGCGCGCCACCTCTCCGCCCGCCGCGGACGTCAGGCGGCTCGCGCGCCGCACGGCCTCGGGATCGATCTCCGGGGGCAGCCGGAGCAACGCGTGCTGGAGATCGGCGGTACCGGGCTCGGTGCCGGCCGCCTCGCAGATCTCCAGGCGTTCCACGAGCACGCCCGGGTCGAGATGGCCGGTGGGCCGGGTCGCGGTCGCCAGCAGGACCGGCGGCAGGGTCCCCGCCCGCAGCGAGTCGTAGACCTCCGCGAACCGCCGCAGGAAGAGGATGCGCGGAACGCTCACCTGGCCATGCGGCAGGCGCTCGTCTCCGTCTTCGGGCACCAGTACCGCGCTCGTGAGCACGAGCCCGATGCCGTTGAGCCACTCCCATGTCCCGGACCAGCTCATCGACTGCCGGAGGTGCCGAGGGGAGTCGGTGCGGATGACGGATTCGAGCGCGTTCCGTACGGCGTCCCGGTCCTTCCAGGCCAGCCGGACGAGCGCCGCCAGCACCTGTTCGGCCGCGGCGCTCCGATCGCTGTATCCGTGATGGAACGCCCCGGCCAGTTCCTCCGGGGTCGTGATCGGGGACGCCAATGAGGGCACGGGCTCGCTGCGCGCGCCCGCCGAAGCCAGCAGGACTGGCGGCGGGTCCTCGTCAACGGCTTCCGGTTCAGGCACCTCGCCGCCGAAGCGGGCGGTGATCTGCGCGGCGAGGTCGGAGGGCAGCAACGGCATGGCGTCGCGCAGCGGCGTTCCGTCGGTCGTGTCGGGGAGTTTGAGCGCGACGCGCACGGCCCGCTGCTGGACGGCGTACGACTCATGCTCGAACGCCCGGGCGAGCGCGGAGGCGCAGCCGTCCGCGAGTTCGGGACGCCTGCGGACGGTCCGCTCCAGCCACGCCAGGCCCGGCCGGACGAGCCTCGCCTCGGCTCGGAACAGCACGCCGTCCAGCGCTTCGGTCACCAGTTCGGGCGGCAGGTCGTCGCGTTCCGTCAGCAGCCCGAGCGCGAGTTCCGCCACCGGGCCGGGCGCGGCGGGTAGCAGCCGGACGTAGTCGCGGGCGCGGGCGCGGATCTCGGCGTCCGACGGTGCGAGCCGTTCGTGCAGCCGGACGAAGAACCGCAGGTCGAGGTCCGTGCCACCGCGCAGGAACCGGCGGACGCAGCCGTCGAGCAGCATCTCCCGGTCGACCTCGCCGCGCTCGGCCGACTGCGCCAGCACCGCGAGCCAGGAGCCCCGGTTCCGCAGTATCCGCCCGGCGCCTTCGACTTCGAAGATGCGCGGCAGCAGGTGCGGCCGCAACGGGTCGTTCTTGCGCGGCATCAGGGACGACACCCACCCGGTGATGAGGGGATCGTGGTCGGGCGGCTCGATGCCGGACTCGGCCAGCAGGGCGAGGACGAGGTCGAGACCGACATGCCGCGGGCCGCGCAGCCGGAGGGTGAGGCGGCGGGCGAGGTCGGCGAGCCAGGCGTCGTCGCGGCCTTCCCACAGCCGCATCAGCCGCGCGGTGTCGTGATGGCCGCCCCTCCGCCGGGGGGTGAGCTCGCGGCGGGTCAGCCAGGACGCGACGGCCGACGCGCTGCCGAGGGCGCCCGCCCCGGCGGCGCGGAAGGCAGGCGCGAACTCGTCGATGCCCTCCCAGATCTCGCGCCGCGACCGCACCTCGCGGACGTGGCCGGGCAGCGCCTCGGCGACGGCGCGGCGCCCGGCGGCGTCCAGGGCGAGGACGGCGCCAGCCACCGCGTCGGCCTTCCGCGCGTCGATGAGCGCGGCGACCTCCTGCCACGCGGTGCTCGTCATGCCCCCGGACGGTAGACCTCGCCGCCGACATTCCGGAGTCAGGCTCCGATGTAGGCGCCGCCGTTGAGGTGGAGGACCTGGCCGGTGATGTGGCCGGCGCCCGGTGAGGCGAGGAACGCGGCGAGCGCGGCGACGTCCGCGGGGGTGCCGGCGCGCTTGGTGGCGGTCTGCCCGATCAGCATGGCGCGCCGGTCGCCGGTCAGCTGGTCGCCGAAGAACTCGGTGTCCTCGATCAGGCCGGGGGCGATCACGTTGGCGGTGATGCCGCGTTCGCCCAGCTGGACGGCCAGTTCGGCGTTCCAGACCCGCATGCCGGCCTTGGCCGCCCCGTAGGAGCCGCCGCCGCGGCCGCCGGCGATCGAGCCGAGGCTGATCACGCGTCCGCCGCGGGCGAGCCGCGGTTCCAGCGCGGTCGTGACGAGGACGGCACTGACCAGGTTGGCCTCGAGGTTGGCGAGCCAGGCGTCGCGGACGGCGGCGAGGCCGGACGGGGCGGGGCGTCCGGTGTCGGTGTTGCCGCCGGCGTTGTTGACCAGGACGTCCACGGTCTCGGGGAGTTCGGGGAGGGCGGCCTCGATCCGGCCGGGGTCGGTCACGTCGAAGACCACGGGCCGGACGCGGGGGCCGAGGCCGGCGGCGGCCTCGGCGAGCACCTTCTCCCGCCGGCCGGTGATCACCACGTCCAGGCCGTCCGCCGCGAGGGCGGCCGCGACGGCCCGGCCGATGCCCGTCCCGCCGCCGGTCACCACTGCGTTGCGCGTCATCGGGAACCTCCAGTGTTTAGGTCTAAACTTTTGCTCTAAGCTAGGCGCCGTGGACGACGGACGCAAACAGCCGGACCCGGTCGACGCGATCGCGGAGGCGTGGACGCGGGAGCGTCCGGACATGCCGGTCGGCTCGATCGGGATCATCACGCGGGTGTGGCGGGCGGCGAAGCTGCTCGGCGACGAGCGGCGCCGCACGCTCGCCCGGCTCGGCATCGACACCGCCACCCTCGACCTGCTGTCCACGCTGCGCCGGCACGGGGCGCCGTACGCGATGACGCCCGGCGAGCTGCGGGAGGCGTCGCTGCTGACGGCGGGGGCGATCACGCAGCGGGTGGCGCGGGCGGAGCGGGCCGGACTGGTGGAGACCGTGCGGGGACCGCGGGGCCGGACGTCGTCGGTCCGGCTGAGCGACGCCGGGAACCGGCTGATCGAGGACAGCGTGCACGAGCTGCTCGCCTACGAGAACTCGCTCCTGGACCATCTCGGCGAGGACGAGCGCGCGCAGCTCACCGAGCTGCTGCGCCGCCTCCTGGACGGGCTCGTCGACCGGCTCGGCGCCGACGACAAGCCCGGCCAGGTGGGCGAGTGAGCGTCAGCTGAGCAGGTCGGCGAGGGTCTCCCGGCGGGACGGGTGGCGCAGCTTGTGCATGCCCTTGGACTCGATCTGCCGGATGCGCTCGCGGGTCACGCCGTAGACCTTGCCGACCTCTTCGAGCGTCTTCGGTTCGCCGCCGGCGAGGCCGAAGCGCATCGAGATGACGCCGGCCTCGCGTTCGGTGAGCGTCTCCAGCACCGCGTCGAGCTTGCCGCGCAGCATCGAGGACGCGACGACGTCGGCGGGGTCGCCGCCGTCCGGGTCCTCGATGACGTCGCCGAGCTCGCCGTCGCCGTCCTCACCGAGCGGCGTCTGCAGGGACAGCGGCTCGCGGGCCTGGCGGCGCAGCCACTCGACCTTCTCGGGCGTGACGTCCAGCTCGACGGCCAGTTCCTGCGAGGTGGGCTCGCGGCCGAGGTCCTGCATCAGGCGGCGGCGGGTCCGGGTCATCCGGTTGAGCACCTCGACGACGTGCACGGGGATGCGGATCGTCCGGGACTGGTCGGCGAGGGCGCGGCTGATCGCCTGCTTGATCCACCAGACGGCGTAGGTGGAGAACTTCAGGCCGCGCCGGTACTCGAACTTCTCCACCGCGCGGATCAGCCCGAGGTTGCCCTCCTGGACGAGGTCGTTGAGCGGCAGGCCGTGGCCCATGTACCGCTTGGCCAGCGACACGACCAGGCGCAGGTTGGCCTCGACCATGTGCTCCTTGGCGCGGCGCCCGTCGGTGGCGATCCAGGCGAGGTCCTCGCGGTCCTGCGCGGACAGGGCGCCGCCGAGGGTCTCCAGGCGTTCGCGCGCGAACAGCCCGGCCTCGATGCGCTTGGCCAGCTCGACCTCCTGCTCGGCGGTGAGCAGCGGGGTCCGGCCGATGCGGGAGAGGTAGTCCTTCATCGGGTCGATGAGGTCGCGGGTCGTGGACGCGCGGGTCGCGGACGTGCGGCGAGCGGACGCGCCGCGCGCGGAGGTGCCCCGGGCCGCTGCGCCACGGGTGGACGCGGCGCGGGCGGACTCGGGGGACGCGGCGCGGGGGGTGCTGGCGTTCAGGGCGGTGTCCTTTGCTCGTCCGGCCGGGAGGGAACGGGTCACGCGATCTCGGTACCCGGCAGCCCGGCGGCATAAACTTAGGTCAAGCCTAGAACTGGGTCAGATATAAATTTAGGCCGAGCTATGAGAGGATGGCGGCATGGGACTGCGGGAGCTGAAGAAGCAGCAGACGCGGCAGGCCATCTCGCACCAGGCGACCCGCCTGTTCCTGCGGCATGGGTTCGACCGCGTGACCATCGCCGACGTCGCCGCCGCCGCGCAGGTGGCGAAGATGACGGTCACCAACTACTTCCCGCGCAAGGAGGACCTGGCCCTCGACCTGCACGAGGAGTTCGTCGCGCAGCCCGCCCGGACGGTCGCCGGCCGCGCGCCGGGCGAGTCCGCGCTGGCCGCGCTGCGCCGCGCGTTCCTGGACGCCGTGGCCCGGCACGACGCCGTCATCGGCTTCTCCGGCGCCGGCTTCGCCCGCATGATCACCGAGAGCCCGGCGCTGGTGGCGCGGCTGCGCGAGTTCCACGAGGAGCGCGAGAACGCGCTCACCGCCGTCCTCGCCCAGGAGGCCGGGGTGAGCGAGGACGACGTGCTCACCCGCGTGGCTTCGGCGCAGCTCATCGGCGTCCACCGCGTCCTGTTCGAGGAGACCCTGCGGCGCACCCGGACCGGTGAGGACCACGACGAGATCGCCGCGGCCCTCACCGAGTCCGCCAAGAACGCCTTCGACCTCCTCGAACCGTCCCTGGGCGGTTACGCCGTCCGCCCGGAGTCCTGACAGCGGCGGACCGCCGGCCGGATCAGCCGATGACGAGGAGGAGGTCGCCGGCCTGGACGGGCGTGGCCTGCGGGACGGCGAGGCGGGAGACGGCGCCGGCCACCGGAGCGGTGATCGCGGCCTCCATCTTCATCGCCTCGATCGTGGCGACCACGTCGCCGGCCGCCACCTGGTCGCCCTTCGCGACGCGGAGCGTGACCGAGCCGTCGAACGGCGCGCCGACGTGGCCGGGTTCGGACGGGTCGGCGCGCTCCACCGGCGGCGCGTCCGACACGACGGACTTGTCGCGGACCGACAGCGTCCGCAGCTGGCCGTTCACCGTGCAGATGACCTGCCGGACGCCCGCCTCGTCGATGTCGCCGACCGCTTCGAGCCCCGCCAGCACGCGCACGCCGGGTTCGAGGTCGAAGGCGACCTCGTGGCCGGTGCGCAGCCCGTAGAGGAACGCGCCGGTGGGCAGGACGGACAGGTCGCCGTACGCGGCGCGGGACTCGCGGTATTCCTTCGCCGGGCCGGGGAACAGCAGGCGGTCGAGGGTGTCGCGCACCTCCGCCCCGGCGAGCGCCTTCTCCTCGGCGCCGTCGAGTTCGGCGCGGGCCGGGGTGTACTGGCGTCCGGCGAGCGCCTTGGTGCGGAACGGCTCGGGCCAGCCGCCGGGCGGGTCGCCGAGTTCGCCGTTGAGGAACCCGATGACGCTGTCGGGGATGTCGTAGCGCTCGGGGTTCTCTGCGAAGTCGTCGGGGTCGGCGCCCGCGGCGACCAGGTGCAGGGCGAGGTCCCCCACGACCTTGCTGGACGGGGTCACCTTCACCAGGCGGCCGAGGATGCGGTCGGCGGCGGCGTAGCAGCGCTCGATCTCCTCGAACCGGTCGCCGAGGCCGAGCGCGACGGCCTGCTGCCGCAGGTTCGACAGCTGCCCGCCGGGGATCTCGTGCTGGTACACGCGTCCGGTCGGCGACGGAAGGCCCATCTCGAACGGCGCGTAGAGCTTGCGCACCGCCTCCCAGTAGGGCTCCATCACGGTGAGGGCGTCGAGGTCGATTCCCGTGGCGCGTCCGGTGAAATCGGTTGCGGCAACGATCGCCTGCAGGGGCGGCTGGCTCGTCGTACCGGAGAGCGGTGCGGCGGCGCCGTCCACCGCGTCGACGCCCGCTTCAATGGCCGCGATGTAGGTGCCGATCTGGCCGCCCGCGGTGTCGTGGGTGTGCAGGTGGACGGGCAGGTCGAAACGCTCGCGCAGGGCACTCACCAGTGTGCGCGCGGCAGGAGCCCGCAGGAGACCGGCCATGTCCTTGATGCACAGGATGTGGACACCCGACTCCACCAGTTCCTCGGCGAGGCGCAGGTAGTAGTCGAGCGTGTAGAGGCGTTCGTCCGGGGACGACAGGTCGCCCGTGTAGCAGAGGGTGCCTTCCACCAGCGCGTGCGTCTGGAGCGCCGCGTCGATCGCCGGACGCATACGCTCGATGTCGTTCAGGGCGTCGAACACGCGGAAGATGTCGACGCCCGTACTGGCGGCCTCCTTGACGAATGCCCGCGCCACCGAATCGGGGTACGGCGTGTAGCCGACGGTGTTGCGGCCACGCAGCAGCATCTGGATGCACAGGTTCGGTGCTGCTTCCCGGATCGCCGCGAGCCTGTCCCAAGGGGACTCCCCCAGGAAGCGGAGCGCGACGTCGTAGGTGGCGCCACCCCATGCCTCTATGGAGAGGAGCTGCGGAGTCATGCGCCCGAGATAGGGCGCCGCAGAGACGAGGTCGTACGTCCGTACTCGGGTGGCCAGCAGCGACTGGTGCGCGTCCCTGAAGGTGGTGTCGGTGACGGCCAGTGCGTTCTGCGCGCGCAACTGCTCGGCGAACGCGCGCGCGCCGAGCGCCAGCAGGCGGTCGCGCGAGCCCTCCGGGAACGGCCCGTCGAGCTGGAGCGGCGGAAGCTTCGTCGCCGGGTCCAGGGTCGTGGGCGCGTCGCCGTGCGGCTTGTTGACGGTGACGTCCGCCAGGTACCGGACGAGCCGCGTCGCACGGTCGCCGCTCGACCGGGCCGTCAACAGCTCCGGATGGTCGGCGATGTAGGACGTGCTGACCCCGCCCCTGCGGAAGTCCGATTCGTCCAGCAGCGCCTGGAGGAACGGGATGTTCGTCGCGACGCCCCGGATGCGGAACTCCGCGACGGCCCGCCGCGCCCGCCGCACGGCCTCCTCGAACGTCCGGCCCCGGCAGGTCAGCTTGACCAGCAGCGAGTCGAAGTGCGGAGACACGATCGCGCCGCCGTGCGCCGTGCCGGTGTCGAGCCGCACCCCGGCGCCGCCCGGCGACCGGTACGCCGAGATCTTCCCGGTGTCGGGCCGGAAGCCGTTCGCCGGGTCCTCGGTCGTGATCCGGCACTGCACCGCGAACCCCGAGACCGTCACGTCCTGCTGGGAGATGCCGAGGTCGTCGAGGGTCTCGCCGCCCGCGATGCGCAGCTGGCTCTGCACCAGGTCGATGCCGGTGACCTCCTCGGTCACGGTGTGCTCGACCTGGATGCGCGGGTTCATCTCGATGAAGACGTGCTCGCCCCGGTCGTTGACCAGGAACTCGACGGTGCCGGCGTTCACGTAGCCGATCTCGCGGGCGAACGTCACCGCGTCCTCGCACAGCCGCTCCGCGATGGCCGCGTCCAGGTGCGGCGCCGGCGCGATCTCCACGACCTTCTGGTGCCGCCGCTGCACCGAGCAGTCGCGTTCGCGCAGGTGGACGGTGTGGCCCGCGCCGTCCGCGAGGACCTGCACCTCGATGTGGCGGGGCCGGTCCACCGCCTGCTCCAGGAAGACCGTCGGGTCGCCGAACGCGCTCTCGGCCTCGCGGCGCGCGGTGTCCACCGCGGCCAGGAGCTCCTCGCGGTGGTCGACGCGGCGCAGCCCGCGCCCGCCGCCTCCCGCCGCCGCCTTCACGAACAGCGGGAAGCCGACCTCGTCGGCCGCCTCCAGCTCGCGTCCGGCCTCCGGCGTCAGCGACCGCAGCACCGGCAGGCCCGCCCGGCGCGCCGCCGCGACCGCCTCGATCTTGTTGCCGGCCAGGCTCAGCACCCGCGACGGCGGCCCGACGAAGGTGATGCCGTTGCGCTCGCACGCCTCCGCCAGCTCCGGGCTCTCCGACAGGAACCCGTAGCCGGGGTAGACGGCGTCGGCGCCGACCCGCAGCGCCGTCTCCACGATGCCGTCCACGTCGAGGTAGGCGCGGACGGGGTGGCCGTGCTCGCCGATCTCGTACGCCTCGCCGGCCTTCTGCCGGTGCAGCGACAGCCGGTCCTCGTGGGCGTAGACGGCGACGCTGGCGATGCCGAGTTCGTACGCGGCGCGGAACGCGCGTACGGCGATCTCGCCGCGGTTCGCGACGAGCAGCTTGGTGATCACGTGTTCTCCCAGGAGACGGCTCGGGCGCGTCCGCCCGCACCCGACGGCCTCCCGGGCTCGGCGCTGAGCGTCGCAGAAGCATGGGCCGGTCCGGCGGGCGAACCGAATCTTCGGATACCTACCCAGTTGACCGGCGGAACGTGACCGGGGATAGCCCGTTCCCTTGTGAACAAAGTGATAGATCGCGTTTAGCGGGAAAAATGCCCGATCGTTCCGTCCGTCCGGTCCGGTCGTCCACAGGCCCCCGCCGTGGCCCGGCGTCCTGCGGACTCGCCCACGGCGCCCCGTCCGACGCTCTAGGCTTTCGGTCGGGTTCGTGTGCTTGTAGGGGGAACGCGGTGCGGCTGCCGGAACATCTGGAACTTCTCGTCTCCGAGGAGCCCGTCCTCGACGTGTACTCGCACGGGCCATGGCGCGTCCCGGACGGCCTCTACGACGAGATCCGCGCCCGCATCGACGCGCTCGCCACCGACCCCCGCTGCAAGGACCACACCACCGACGGCCACGCGCTGCTCACCGCGCCCGCCCCGCTGGTCGTCGCGGAACTGCTGCTCACCCTCGACTTCCTGCTGGGCGCCGGGGCCGTCAACGCGGGCACGCACTCCCGGCTGCAGTACCAGTTCTTCAACGGCTACTACAACGAACCCCGCGATCCCCTGCGCGACGCCGGCGGCTGGGGCGTCAGCCGCGGCTCGTTCCAGCCCCTCGAATGGCTGGAGGACTGCGGCGACCAGGACCTCGCCCTCACGCTCGCCCGCGAGTCCCTCGACGTCTTCGCGGGCCTGGAGCCGATCGAGCGGCGCCGCCAGGCCCTCATCAAGCTGTACGACGACCCGCCGCCCACGCTGCGGATCCAGACGCCCCTCCCCGAGCAGCGCGCCCTGTGGCTCGCCCACGCGAGCGACGACATCGTCGCCGCCCTGCCCGAACTCGCCGGACCCATCGGCTACCTCGAATGGGTGTGCTCGGGGCTGCTGCCCGTCCACGAGCACCTGCGCGAGGTCGCCCCGCACGACGAGACCGCCGACGACCTGCTCGTCCACCTGCTGCTCCAGGGCGGGCTGAAGCAGGTCCCCGCCGAACTGTCCGCCGTCCTCACCGAGGACCGCTACGGCGAGCTGCTCGACCGCTTCGAACGCGCCCGCGACAAGTTCGAACCGAACCCCTGGTACCTCAACGAATGGGGATGGCTCGGACGCGCCCTCGGCGCCGGCGCCATCGACGCCTGCCGCGGCTGGCTCGACATGGCCATGCGCTTCACCGGCTGCGTCCAGGGCCTGCCCAACGAGCCGCGCATCCCCGACCCCGAATGGATCCCCGTCGGCGAGTTCGGCGCCGACGTCCGCCGGCTGTTCACCCCGCGCCGCCGCATGGTCAACCCGCTCGCCGCGAGCGTCGGCGGCGCCCCGTCCCGGACCCGCCGCACCCGCCGCGCCGACGCCGGCTCCGGCCTCGTCGGCCAGCCCGGCGTCGTCGCCGCGCTCCAGGAGATCGCCGAGACCGGCGGGCCCGTCCGGCTGATGCTCGTCGGCCCCGACGGCACCGGCAAGCGCGACGCCGCCCAGGAGATCGCCCGGCTGCTCCAGGAGCACCAGATCGTCGAGCCGCCGCTGTGGCTCGCCGACGACTACTTCGCCGGCAAGGAGGTCTCCTCCGCCACCGCGCAGCTCTACAGCGAGGTCCGCGACGCCGCCGGGAACCGCCTCGTCGTCATCGACGGCCTGGACGACATGGCCCGCGACGGCCGCAGCGGCGAAGCCGTCCTGGAGGACCTGCACCGCGCCCTCGACGTCCACGACGACCTGCACATCGTCGTCCTCTGCGAACCCGGCGGCGACGAGCGGATCCGCGAGCTCAACCCCGGGCTCGCGCTGCGGATCCAGGTCGTCCGGACCCACCCGTTCGACGCCGCCGGGTACGCCGAGCTGTTCAACCGGGCCCTCCAGCAGCGCGGCGCCCGCGCCCACAAGCGCGCCCTGACCGCCGCCGGGCAGCTGCTCGTCCGGACGCCGCCCGTCCGGAACCTGCGCAACGCCCGCCTCGCCCAGCGCCTCGCCGACATCGTCGTCGAGAACGTCCGCGCGAACACCCCGCCCGGCGAGGAACTCGTCGTCAAGCGCGCCGACGTCCCCGCCACGTTCGACACCGCCGGCACCCCGTCCGACCCGATGGCCGAACTCGCCGCCCTCACCGGCCTCCGCACCGTCAAGGCGGAGATCGAGTTGCTCGTCGCGGGCACCAAGGCGGCCAAGCTGCGCCGCGAGGCCGGGCTGCCCTCGCCCGCCGCACCGGCCCGGCACATGGTCTTCACCGGCGACCCCGGCACCGGCAAGACCGTCGTCGCCCGGCTGCTCGCCCGCATCTTCAAGGACCTCGGCGTCCTGTCGTCCGGCCACCTCGTCGAGGCGTCCCGCTCCACCCTCGTCGGACGCTACGTCGGCGAGACCGCGGTGAAGACGCGCGGCGTCGCGCAGAGCGCCGTCGGCGGCGTGCTGTTCATCGACGAGGCCTACGCGCTCACCCAGACCACCATGTCCGACGACTACGGGCAGGAGGCCATCGCCGAGCTCATCAAGGTCATGGAGGACCATCGCGACGACCTCGTCGTGGTCGTCGCCGGCTACGAGCGCGAGATGCAGCGCTTCATCGCCTCCGACCCGGGCCTCGCGTCCCGCTTCCCCACCACCGTCCGGTTCCCCGACTTCACCGACGCCGAGCTCATCGAGATCTTCACCGGCCAGGCGTCCGCCGCCGGCCTGTCGCCCGCCCCGGCCGCCCTCGACAAGATCGCCGAACTGCTCCGCCGCGCCCCGCGCGGCCGCTCGTTCGGCAACGCCCGCGTCATGCGCAACCTGTGCGAGCGCGCCACCGCCCTGCAGGCCCGCCGCGTCACCGCCCTGCGCCGCGCCACCCCCGACGACCTCGCCGCGCTGCTGCCGGACGACATCCCCGACAGCCTCAGCGGCGCCGGACGCGTCCTGCCCGCCACCGACCCGCTCGCCGAACTCGACACCCTCATCGGGCTGCCCGCGGTCAAGGAGGAGGTGCGCCGCCTCGCCGCCGAGGCCCGCGGCGCCGAACTGCGCCGCGCCGCCGGCAAGCAGGTCACCGTCCCGACCAGGCACATGATCTTCACCGGCAACCCGGGCACCGCCAAGACCACCGTCGCCCGCCTCGTCGCGTCCGTCTACGGCCACCTCGGGCTGCTGTCGTCCGGCCACCTCGTCGAGGTGTCCCGCGCCGACCTCATCGGGCCCTACCTCGGCCAGACCGCACCGCGCGTCCGCGCCGCCGTCGAGCAGGCCCTCGGCGGCGTGCTGTTCGTCGACGAGGCCTACTCCCTCGCCGGCGACGCCTACGGTCAGGAGGCCGTCGCCACCCTCGTCCAGCTCATGGAGGAATACCGCGGCGACCTCGTCGTCATCGCCGCCGGCTACGAACGCGAAATGGACGCCTTCCTCGCCGCGAACTCCGGCCTGCAATCCCGCTTCCCCAAGCGCATCGCGTTCCCCGACTACACCGACGACGAACTCGTCGCCATCTTCGGGCACCTCGCCGCCGCCGAGGGCCTCGCCCTCGCCCCGGACGTCGCCTCGCGACTGCGCACCGTCCTCCGCGACACCCCGCGCGGCCCGTCCTTCGGCAACGGCCGCCTCATGCGCAACCTCCTGGACGCCGCCATCGCCGCCCAGTCCGAGCGCCTCACCTCGGCGGGCGCCCCGTCCGAGACCGAGATCACCACCCTGCGCGCCGACGACCTCCGCACCGCCGCCCCCACGCCGTCGGACACCGCCACGGGACTGTACCTCTGACCGTCCACACCACGTCTGACGCCCCAACACACAATTGGTCGGAATCTTCCGCCTGTGCCTGTCTAGACTCGTCTCGCCCAATCAATGCGGAGCTGGAAGGGGCTCGGTGTCCGATCGAGACTGGCAGCACGCGGTGCTGCGCGACCTCGGCGCACTGAAAACCGGCCTGGTCCCCCCGGACCCGCGCCCGGTACCACCCCCAACGCCCCCGGCCCCCGCCCCCGCGGACCGCCCTCGCAACACGTCCCCGGCGCCCGAGCCCGCCCCGCCACTCGCGGACCGCCCCCGGACACGCAACGCATCCCCGGCGCCCGCCATCTCTGCCCCGGCGCCTGAAACCCCCGCCACCGGCACCTCGTCTCAAGCCCCCGGACCGGCCCCCCACCCCACACCACCCGCCGGCACCCGCACTCCGACAGCCCCCTTCGCCCGCACCACGTTCCCCACGTCCGAGAACGGCGTCCCATCCCCCACACCTGAAACCGCGGCCACACTCCCCGCACCAGCCACCCCTTCAGCCACAACCAACGAACCAGCCCCTCAGGCGACCGATCCGAAACCAACACCCCCACCGGTCGCCGCCCCTCCACCCCATGCCGCGCAGGCGAGCCGGGCATCCGAGCCCGAAGCCTCCCCCACCGGCCCCGAAACGACGTCGGACACCGACGATCCATCACCGTCCGAAGCGAAGGACCTCCCCACCGAACCACCCACCCCAGCGGACTCGGCCACACCCGCGACGACTGCGGAGACGCCCCCTCCGACCCCACCCGCCGACACGGTCCCCGCCCCGGCCGCCTCCATCAGCCGAACAACCGCCCCCGCCGCGCCCCCGAACGCCGAGGTACCGGCACCCGCCGAACCAAGGACCACCCCCAGCACTAAGCCCTCCGAAGTAGCGATCACCCCCGCTACTTCCGAACCGCCAGGGGAAGCGACCCCCCACACCACATCGGCATCTCCCCCCGAACCCCGAGGAGAAGCGACCGCCCCCGACACCGAACGCCCGGCACCGGCACCGGCAACTCCAGGATGGGCGATCCCTCCTCTCCCCGAGCCGCCGCCCAGAGCCCCGACCGACGAACCATCGACGTCACCCGCGCACAACACACCACCCACCACCCGGCCGGGGCGGGCTGCTCTCAACACGCCACCGCCCGGAGACATCGAGCCCATCGCGCGTCCGGAAAGGCCGACCGGTGTCGTCCCCGCGCAGCCAAGCCCCTCGACACCTCCCGCGTCCCCAGGCTGGACGATCGCTCCGCCATCCGAGCCGCCGCCGAGCAGCACGCCCGCGCCGCCGCCGTCCGGGACAACCGCGCACAACGCCGCGCCGCCGGCGCGACCGCCCGCGAGCAATGGCCTGACCAGCCGCTCCGCCCCACAGCCGGGAAGCGTGCCGGCTCCTCAGGACCTCGTCCGACGCAACCCGCACGGCGATCCGATGGCCCGCCGCCTAGGACGCGGCGTACGCCGCGCGGTGGGGGCGTCGGCCGCGGGCCGGGTCCGTGAACTGGATCAGCTCACAGTGCAGATCGGCGTCCCCGTCCCGTCAGGCCGCCGGATCGCGGTGACGAGCATCCGCGGCGGCGCCGGCAAGTCGACGATCACCGCGCTCATCGCGGGGATCCTCCGGCAGTACCGCCCGGACCGCGTCCTCGCGATCGACGCGGACCCCGGGCTCGGCTCCCTCGCACTGCGCCTCGGCGTCAGCGCCCCGAGTTCGCTCCGCGACCTCGCGGCCACCCGTCCGCTCAGCTGGGAGGAGACCGCCGCCCACCTCGGCCGCACTCCCGAAGGCCTCTTCGTCCTGCCCGCCGCTCCGAAGGGCGCCGTCGCGGACGATCTCGACCACACCGCCTTCCAGTACGGAACCGGCCGCCTCGGACGCTATTTCTCCACCACCGTCATCGACTGCGGCGGAGGCCTCGTCTCCGATCTGCAACGCGGGATCCTGCACGGCGCCCACGCCCAGGTCTTCGTCACCCCCGGCACCCCCGACGGCGCCCTCAGCGCCCGCGCCGCCCTCAACTGGATGGCGCTGAACGGCTTCGCCCCGCTCCTCCAGCGCACGGTCATCGCCCTGGTCTCGCACACCCCGAACCCGGACGCCGACCTCGACCGCGCCGCCCACCTCCTCAGCAGCGGCACGCTCCCCGTCACCCTCCTCCCGTTCGACCGCCACCTGGCGGCCGGCATCGCCATCGCCCCCGAACGCGTCAGCATGCCCACCCACGCCGCCGCGACCAGAATCGCGGCCGACGTCTTCACCCGTTCCCTGAGCGCCCCATGAGCCGCGAACTGATAGTCCTGACCGCCCGGAAACCAGAACTCGACCTCCAGGCGCTGGCACCGCCGCCCCTCCAGGCGGCGGGAAACTACGTCTTCGACTCCGAAGATCGCCTCCTCTTGCGCGTCCAGGAACCGGTCCTGGTGTCCGTCCCCGGCGAAACAGAACGCCTGCTGGGAATCGAATCGACCGCTCCCGTCTGGTGGACGGAAATCCACGCCGCCACAGACTCACCCGATGCCGATCACCTGGCCCACCGCTGCGCCGAAACTCTCAATGGCACGATTTGGACGGTCCCATGACGCAGACCACCGGCGGCGCCGACGTCCTCACCACCCAGGCCATGGTCGTGCTGAACGATCGTCCCGTCGTCCCTCTCACCCCGGCTCTCTCCCAGGCCCTCTCCGAGTGCGAAAGCACCAACCGCATCCTCCAACTCGTCACGCCCACCACGAGCCGGCTGACCATCCCCCTGCGCGCGTCGCGAACCCATTGGCTCGTCCACGACGGCAACGGCTACTACGAAGGCCTCACCGGCCGCCCCATGCAATGGAGCGGCACCGCCTTCGTCCCCGACCCAGACGCCCGCGACTACGCCCCCACGTACAGAACACCCCCGACCGCTCCCGCCGGCAGCCAGCTAGTCCTGACCTTCCAGGCCCGCCACAACCCAACGGCTCCACTCGGCGCGCACACGGAAAAACTCATGCGCCTCCTGACCGGCGAGCCCCCGAAAGGCTGGGGCCTGACCGAGCCGGTGCAAAACCCTTGGAGCCCCGAACACTTCACGACCTGCGCAACGAACAGCACGTCGTCCCGCCTCATCACCATTGGCGCGAGCACTCGCCCGGCAATGGCCACCTCGGACTTCTCGCCCCTCGTCCCCCCAGCCTCCGGCACGGCCGAGATGACGACCCTCACTATCGGCTACACCGAGGACGAAGACCCCCCGATCAGCCAACTCCCGTCCCTCATCGACCTCCTATCGGCCGACCACCCGATAACCGCCCTCCTCGCCCAGCTCACCCCCGGCCGCCCCGACCTGACCACCGAACCACGCTGGACGGGCTCCTCGGCTCCCATCGGCCTGGCCTCCGCCGGCGTCTACACGGGCCCGCCGGGCTTCTCCCGCAAACGCCTTGGCCCCCCGGACGCCCCCCTCACCTGGTTCCACCTGGGCGACGGCTACTCCCCCGAATACTGGCAACGCCACCAAGACCTCCTAACCCACCTCCGCCGCACCCCCTAACACAACATTGCTCTTCTCGAACCCTGAATAATTCAAGCGCGAAAGGATGAAGAACTTCACCGAAACGGGTCTTTTAGCTGCGAGCGAATCAGCCTGAAGATAAGCACAATGCCCGAAGCGAAGCCGATAACCGCAGAGCAGATCAGGATTACCCCGCCAAAGGCCCCGTCCCACGAAAGCGCATGGCCCACCAGAAACAGACCAAGGCCGAAGTTCGCCGCGACGACGAACTGCGTGCCATCCAAGGGCGCATTCCGACTGGCCCTCACCACGCAACCGATCAGGGAAAATAGCGCCAAGGCGATCACGACGATACCGACGGCAAGCTGGAACTGATACATGAGCGACCCTTCCTGGAAGAGATCCTCGATGTCGCCCCAGATTGCGCTGCCGACACTCCCGATGGTTCCGCCGACCGCCGCACCCACCCCAAGTCCGACCGACCCTCCAAAGCTTCCGATTCCCCTGCAGGGCAGACCACTCTCCCCCATGCCAGAGTAAAGCGACTTCAGCTTTTCTGCGGCGACCTTCTGCGCCTGTTCGTTAGCCTGCTTGGCACCTTTTGCCTGCTCCTCCAGGAGTACCGTTCCGCTGCTTCGACGCTTCCGCCGAAGTCATGAGCTCGACGATTCTGGCGAGTTCATTCGTTCTTTCGATGAGCTTCTTCTAGGCCCGAGCCAATTCATGCAGGCGGTGCCGAGGCGCTGCACGTGCTTGCCGAGGCGGTCTCTGCGGCCGGAGGGTTCCACAGGGTGCACGACACCACGCCCGGTGGGAGGAGCTCCATGCCTTCGAAGAAGCCTTAGCTGAGCGGGCGTGCATCGTCGGCGTTGAACCACCGGGCACCGTCCGGGTCGACGCGGCTCGCGCCGTGGTGTGGCGTCCGTGTCCCTGATGGCTGGGGTTTGGCGTCTGGGGCGGATGGGAGCTTAGGGCGTGGGTTCAGCTGCCCCACATGGCGGTGTTCTGGCGTTCGGCGCCGAGGTGGATGTCGTGGGATTCGCCGATGACCTTGCTCATGCTGGAGACGGCGGTGGCCATGCGCTGGGCGGCGAGTTTCCATTCGCGGGACTTCTGCTCGTAGGCGTTGCGGGCGTCGCCGTCCCATTCGGCCAGGTGGGCGCGGACCTGGCTGTCGAGGGTGTCCAGGGTGGCCTGGTAGCTCTTGAGGGCGCTGGTGAAGTTGCCCTGGGCGTTCTGCATGCCGCCGAAGTTGACGTAGGTGTAGTCGGTGCTCATCGCGGGTCCTCCCGGTGCGGTGTGGGCGGGGTGTGGCGGTTGGGTGGTGGGGGTGGGGGTCAGCCGTTGACCAGGCCTTTGAGGGTGTTGACGCGGGCGGTCTTGTTCTGTTCGGCGGTCTC
>NZ_BAAAMR010000031.1:0-89758 GCF_039529375.1 Actinomadura napierensis | reverse complement strand
CCCCACCGACACCAGCACCTCCTAGCCACCCAAGCACGCGGCGGCCCACCCGGTGAAGGCCGCCGCCACCGCCTGCGTCGCTCTGATCGCGCTCCCGCTCTCTCTCGTGCTGCTCCTGGGCGGACAACAGGATCCGGCCATCGGCGCCGGCTCAGCAGCAGGGGCGTCTACCCAGCTCGCTCGCACTGACATCCCACCCGCATACCTGCGCTGGTACCTCGACGCCGCCCAAACCTGCCCCGGCCTTGGCTGGAACATCCTCGCCGCGATCGGCAAGATCGAATCCGACCACGGCCGCTCCACCGCACCCGGCATCGACACCGGCGAAAACAGCGCCGGCGCCGGCGGGCCCATGCAGTTCCTCGCCGGCACCTGGGCCGCCTACGGCGTCGACGGCGACCACGACGGACACACCGACCGCTACAACCCCGCCGACGCCATCTACGGCGCCGCGCACTACCTGTGCGCCAACCACGCCGGCCAAGGCGGACGGCACCTCTACCAAGCGATCTGGCACTACAACCACGCCGACTGGTACGTCCACAAGGTCCTTGATCAAGCCGCCGCCTACGCCACCCCCGCACCCGCCGCCAGCGGACGCGGCGCCATCGCGGTGCGTGCCGCGCTGCACTGGCTCGGCACCCCCTACTCCTGGGGCGGCGGCGGCCCAGCAGGCCCCAGCTACGGCATCGCCCAAGGCGCCGGCACCAAAGGCTTCGACTGCTCCGGCCTCACCCAATACGCCTGGGCCAAGGCCGGCATCCAACTCCCACGCATCGCAGCCGCCCAATACAACGCCGGTCCCCACGTCCCCCGTACCCAGCTACGCCCCGGCGACCTGCTGTTCTTCGCCACCGACACCCGCAACCCAACGACCATCCACCACGTCGGCCTCTACTACGGCCACGGCCAGATGATCCACGCCCCACAGACCGGCGACATCGTCCGCATCTCCCAATTCACCGGCAACCCCTACCGCGAACGTCAATACATCGGCGCCACCCGTCCAACGGCACACCCCGAGACCTGACCGGAGGTCCATGCCCACGCTCAACGAGCCGTTCCGCTATGCCCATCTCAACGCAGCTCACTCCCGCATCTAACCCATCCCTTGCCTGAAGACCCGAGCCAAGACCACGGAGGCTGCGTTAAATGCAGACCATGAAATACGCCGATCTCGCCGAGCTGCCGACCGTCATCGACATCACCACGGCCGCCCGCGCGCTCGGTCTCTCCCGCACTTACGCCTACCACCTCGCCAAGCACGGCGACTTCCCGTGCAAGATCATTCGCATCGGCACCTGTTACCGAGTCCCCACCGCAGCGCTCCGAGCCCTACTCGATGCGGATTAGCTCCTAAGGGCATTCGCTGCCCCTGAAGGCCACCCTGGGCTGCTTCCGGCCGCGCCAACGCAGTCGCCGGACGGAGCGGTCGGTCGGCGGGCGGTCCGGAATCCAGGTGGTGGTGCACGCTAAGTGACTCCCGCCACAATGGTCAATACTTCCTTAACGTATCTATCAGCACATGTTCCGCATCCACCCCCGGTCCATGACCAATTTGATTACGTAGAGTAAGGAGCCAGCCGTGCGGCCACGGCGGCCTGGTGGCGGCAGTTGCGTGCCGACGGGCGTCTGACCTCGGCGCATCGTGTGGTTGACCCGCAAGGGGATAGGGGTGACCGTCCGCAATGTCGCGAGAGTTGGGCCCGATCCAGCTGGGGAAGACCGACATCGTCCCGGGTGACAGGCGTACCTATTGCCCTAGACCTCGCGGTCGTGGCCCGGATCGCCGACCGGATCGCCGTGATGTACGCCGGGGGCATCGTCGAAGAAGGACCGGCGCGGCAGGTGCTCAGCGGCCCCAAACACCCGTACACCCGTGGTCTCATTCGCTCGATTCCCGACCACTTGAAGCATGGCGCGCTCGCCGCCATGCCCGGCGTCGGCGACCGCCCCTCAGGGTGCGCGTTTGCCCCACGATGCAGGCTGGGCGTCGCGGCGTGCACAACTGCCAACCCGGAACCCGTCGCCCTCGACGACCGGGGACATCGGGTTCGATGCATCCGCACTTCCGATGTCGGACCATTGCAGTCGGTCGAAGAAGGCTCCCGCACTGCCCCCGGACGCACTCGGTCCGAGGGGATCATCCTGGACATCCGCAATCTGCGGGCCGAGCACCGCAGCTGTAGCGAGGTCGTCGTCGCCGCGGAGGACGTGAGCCTCCAGATCCGGCGCGGTGAGTGTGTCGCTCTGGTCGGCGAGTCCGGCAGCGGCAAGACGACCATCGCGCGGACGATAGCCGGGCTTCATCCCATTGGCGGGGGGAACGTGGTCCTCGGGGAGAGGCAACTGCCGGCCGATGTGCGTCGACGCACTCGCGAGGACCGGCGACGGATCCAGATCGTCTTCCAGAATCCAGCCGACGCGCTCAACCCGCGACAGACCATCGGCAGCGCCATTGGCCGCCCCGCACGGTTGCTGCGAGGTCTCGGCAAGAAGGAGCCCGCCGACGAGGTCGCGCGGTTGCTCGACCTCGTACGTCTGCCGCAGCACACCGCGCAGCGGCAGCCGGGGCAGCTGTCGGGCGGCGAGAAGCAGCGGGTGGGCTTTGTCCGGCTGGTTGACCTGACCACCTCAAGCCCTTCGGCGTGCAGGTGGCGGGCCAGTGCGGCTCCGTAGGAGCCGGTGCATTCCACTCCCGCTCGGCGAAGAACGCCGGCGACTTTCTCAGGCTGACGTGGTTAGCGTCGCGTCCTGCGCCGAGCGGCGCTGACGTGGCTGGATGCGGCCACGCTCACCACCCGACCGGCCGCCGCTGTCAAGGTGTGCGGCATGAGAACGGATGAACAGCCGTGACCGACGAACCGAGCCGCCCCCTGCCGAAGGGCTGCCGGATCGGTTGCCTGGCGTTCCTGGTGCTGGCCGTGGTGTTTGGAGTCTGGGGATTCTTGGCGAAGAGGTCTGGGTCCTCCTCGAACCACGGCGATGACGCGGTCTATGCGTGCGAGAAGTTCGTGAAGGACGGGCTGAAGGCGCCGGCGACGGCGGAGTTCTCCGGGGAGCATGCCGCGAAGGTCAGCGCGGAGACGGGGACGTGGAGCGTCGCGGGGAGCGTGGACTCGGAGAACTCGTTCGGTGTGCCGATCCGAAACTCCTTCACCTGCAGCGTCCGCGCGCGTGGGGAGCAGGACGAGACGTGGGACCTGGTGACGATGACGGGTCTGGAGAACTGAACATCCCAGGCGCTCACGCGCTGGCGATGGGGCGGCAGTAGGCCGGGGGTAATCCCCATGGACTTCGTGATGGCGTCTGCCTGCGCCGCGTGCTGCTGGTCGTACGGCGAGATACTCAGTCGGTGTCGTAACGAACGGCCAACACGGAACTCATGGGCCCTGCGGTCATGATCTCCGACGAGGACTCCTCGAACCGGAACCACTGCTCGCGCTGCTGCCCATCAGCGCCTGAGGCCCCGCCGAACGTGACTCGATCGACCTCGAACGACCCAGACGCGACGCTGTGCCAGCCGTCCTGCAGCAGGACCTCGGACACATCATTGACCTTGATCTCGAAGCTCACGGTGTGCCCCCGGGTGGTTGGTACCTGGTCGTTCAAGATATTGCCCGTGTGGTGCGGCTTTCATCCCTTCCCGGCGTGGGGCGGTGTGGCCTGGCTACCAGCTCACGACGGAAACGGTGGAGCGGGCGACGGGAATCGAACTCGCGTAGCCAGTTTGGAAGGCTGACGCTCCCTCTCTCGTCAGTGGAGGTCGCTGTCGGAAGGATGTGGAGCGCGAATGGCTCGCTGAGATGGATGATCTCAAGAAATCTACATTGTAAAGGCACATGGATGGTGTACGGGACATATTGGCGGACCGGACGGGCCTTGTTGTTGAATGGGCGGACGCAGAAGGACGCGGGGAGGGCGGCCGGGCGTAATCGGCATCGGGTGGGGCGGGCTTGCCGTAAGGCCATAGGTGCGGCGTGGAGAATGGTTACTAACCGGTACGCTAGCGGATGATCTTGCTTGGGGTGGTCGCGGCCAGGTCGATGCGGCGTCTCTGCGGGCTCTGGACGATGATTCTGAGTGCGCGCTCAGCCGAGTTTCGGGGTGGCGCGATCGATGATCGGGGCGAGGTCCAAGCCGGGCGGGAGGGTGCCGAAGGCGGAGCCCCAGTCGGCGCCGAGGCGGGTGGTGCAGAAGGCGTCGGCTACGGCCGGGTGACCGTGCCTGACCAGCAGCGATGCCTGCAGGACGAGCGCGAGTCGCTCGGCGACGCGGCGGGCTCGGAACTCGATCGTAGCGGTGTCGGCGAAGGTGTCTTTGGCGCCCTTGACGGCTGCGTCGAGGCGCGGCTCGGCGCCCCGGGCAAGATCGACTTCGTTGAAGAACGCCTCGAGTGTCTGCGGCTCCCGTAGGATGGCACGCAGGAGATCGAGCGCCGCCACGTTGCCTGAGCCCTCCCAGATGGAGTTCAGGGGGGACTCGCGGAAGAGGCGCGGCATGCCGGACTCCTCGACGTAGCCGTTGCCGCCCAGGCATTCGAGGGACTCGGCGGCGTGCGCCGGCCAGCGCTTGCAGACCCAGTACTTGCCGACCGCGAGGCCGAGCCGCTTGAACGCGGCCTCGGACGCGTCGCCGCGCACCGAGCGGTCCGTGGCGCCGGCGAGCCGCGTCATCAGGACGGTCGCCGCCTCCGACTCGATCGCGAGGTCGGCCAGGACGTTGCGCATCAGCGGCTGGTCGATGAGGTACTCGCCGAACGCCTTGCGGTGCGCGGCGTGGTGCACGGCGGTCGTGACGCCCTGGCGCATGCCCGCCGCAGCGCCGATCACGCAGTCGAGCCGGGTCATGTTGACCATCTCGATGATGGTGCGGACGCCGCGTCCCTCGTCGCCGACCCGATAGGCGACCGCGTTCTCGTACTCGACCTCGGACGAGGCGTTGGACTTGTTGCCGAGCTTGTCCTTCAGGCGCATCAGCCGCAGCGGGTTGAGCGTGCCGTCGGGGAGGACGCGGGGGACGAGGAAGCAGGTCAGGCCGTCCGGCGCCTGGGCGAGGGTGAGGAACAGGTCGCACATCGGGGCGCTGGTGAACCACTTGTGGCCGACGAGCCGGTACGTCCCGTCCGGCTGGGGCTCGGCCTGGGTGGTGTTGGCGCGGACGTCGGAGCCGCCCTGCTTCTCGGTCATCGACATGCCGGCGAGCAGCGCGTTCTTGGTGAGCGGTGCGCGCAGCCCGAAGTCGTACTCGGGCCTGGCGAGCAGCGGCTCGTACTGCGCGGCCAGCTCGGGGGACTGGCGCAGGGCGGGGACGGCGGCGTACGTCATGGAGATCGGGCAGCCGTGCCCGGCGTCCACGCGCCAGGTGTAGAACTTGGCGGCGCGCGCGACGTGCGCGCCTTCACGGGGGTCGGCCCAGGGGGCGCCGTGCAGGCCGTGCGTCACCGCGACGGTCATCAGCTCGTGCCACGCCGGGTGGAACTCGACCTCGTCGATGCGGTGCCCGTAGCGGTCGTGGGTGCGCAGGACGGGCGGGTTCTCGTTGGCGAGGCGTCCCCATTCCTGGGCGCGCTCGGTGCCGGCCAGGCGGCCCAGCTCGTGGACCTCCGCCGCGGCCCAGCCGGCGCCCTCGCGCTCCAGCCCGTCCAGGAGGGCGGGATCGTCGGCCAGATCGTGTCCGGCGAGCGGGGGGACCTGGTTGAACACCTCGTGGGTCACTGCGCTGCTCCTGTGCTGCGGAGGGACGGGTCGGGGGACGCCCCCGGACGCAGCATACCGAACCGGGTTCGGGTAGTTGAAAGATTGATCATGCCCTGTCGGGGCCGGGCGGGGCATCCTCCTGAAGGGGTGGGACGATCTCGTCCGCGCGGCGGATTGTCCGTGCGGCCCGGGGGCATAACTTCGAGACCATGAGTCAGTCCAGTCCGCAGCAGGGGCGGCCGTCGTGCCCGAGCCCCCCGCGGCAGCGGCGGCAGGACCTGCACCCCGCGCGGCCCGGCGCCGATCCCTCCGGGACCACCGCCGTTCCCGGCGCGGTCCGGGCCTCCGACGCCGAGCGCGAGACCGTGGTCGAGCGGCTGCGGGTGGCCTCGGTGGAGGGGCGGCTGACCTTCGAGGAGCTGACCGAGCGCACGGAGGCGGCCTACGCGGCCGTCACCCGCACCGACCTCGAGCGGATCACCGCCGACCTGCCCGGCATGGGCGCGCCCGGTGCCAACCCGGCGCCGTTGCAGGTCAAGCGGCGGTTCAGCGCCGTCATGGGGGACTGTAAGGAGCGCATCGTCGGCCGCATCGACGGCCCGCTGGAGGCGGTGTCGGTGATGGGCGACGTCGAGCTCGACCTGCGCGGCGCGCAGGTCCCCACCGGCGAGGTGCACATCGCGGCCACCGCCGTGATGGGCGACGTGAAGATCATCGTTCCGGACGGGGTGGCCGTCGAGCTGATGGGCCACGCCTTCCTCGGCGACCGCCGCGTGCAGGTGCGCGAGCCCTGCCCGGGCGAGCGCATGCCCGTCGTCCGGGTCACCGCGAACGCCTTCATGGGCGACGTGAAGATCGTGGACGACGAGCACCACGCCCCGATCCGGGGGGCCGTCGCGTCCTGGTGGCGCCACCGGCACTCCTGACCGCCGGCCGGGATCGGCTCAGCGGGACTCGTCCGTGCGCTCCGCCTCGCGGACGCCCTCCTCGTCCGGGGGTAGCGCGTCGGGATGGCCGGTGCGCACGCCGGGCGTGCCGGTGCCGCTGACCTCGTCCTCCTGGCGGGCGTCCCGCTCCGCAGGCTCCTCTCCCGGCACGCTCGCCGGGACGGGGGTGCCGGGAACCGTGCGGCCCCGCGTGTCCGACCCCTGGTTCACCGGCGCGAAGCCGCGGTCGTGCGTCGTCTCGGGCTCGTGTCCTGCATCCTCACACTCGTCCATGCGGGGCCGCATACCCCGAGCCGGACGCGCCGAACGTGGAAGACCGCCGTCCGGGTCAGGCGTCGAAGGTCGGCCTGCGCGCGCCGGGGCCGTCGAATGTCCGGTGGTCGCGGCTCAGACGGCGGTGGCGGTCCGGCCTTCGGCCGAGCGGGCGGCCAGCGCCTCGTCGTAGCGGCGGACGACCAGCTCGGCGACCTCGGGCGCCGCGCCGAGCACCGGCGCGACCGCCGAAGCGCCCGCGTCCAGCGTCTCGGCGCGCACCTTGTCCGCGAAGTAGCCGGGCGCCAGGAAGTAGGACGCCACCGCCACGCGGGGCGCGCCCGCGTCGCGCAGCGCCGCGACCGCCTCGGCGGGCGTCGGGCGGGACGCCGACGCGAACGCCGGAACGACGCCGCGCCACCCGCGCGAGCGCCATTCGCGCGCCAGCCGCCAGATGGTGGCGTTGGCGGAGGGGTCCGACGACCCGGCCGCGACCAGCACCACGGCGGTGCCGGGGTCGCCCGGCTCCACGCCCGCCTCCGCCAGGCGGCGCTCCAGCGCGCCGGTCAGCAGCGGATGCGGGCCCAGCGTCGCGGCGGTCCGCAGCGCCAGCCGGGGCCACCGCGCCCGCACCCGGTTCAGCACGCCCGGAAGGTCGGTCTTGCTGTGGTAGGCGGCCGTCAGCAGCAGCGGCAGCACGACCGCCTCGTCCGCGCCGTCCCCGGCCAGCGCGTCCAGCGCCCGGTCGGGGGCGGGCGGCGCGTGGTCGAGGAACGAGGCCTGGACGGGCAGGCCGGGGCGCAGCGCCCGGACGGCCGCCAGCAGCCCGGTGACGGTCGCGGCGGCACGGGGGTCCCTGCTCCCGTGCGCCACCGCGACCATCGGGACGGCGCTCACAGGTGGATGCCGCACTCGGTCTTGCCCAGGCCGGCCCAGCGGCCGCTGCGCGGGTCCTCGCCGGGGGCGACGGGACGGGTGCACGGCTCGCAGCCGATCGAGGGGTAGTCGTCGTAGTGCAGCGGGTTGATGATGACCCCGTTGTCCTCGATGTAGTTGTCCATCTCCTCCTGGGACCAGTCGAGGATCGGGTTCACCTTGACCATGCCCCGCTTGCGGTCCCACTCGACGACGCGGCGGTTGCGGCGGCTGGCGGTCTCGTCCCGGCGGATCCCGCTGAACCAGGCCATGTAGCCCTCCAGCGCCCGGCCGAGCGGCTCCACCTTGCGCAGGTGGCAGCACAGGTCGGGGTTGCGGCCGTTGAGGCGGGGGCCGAGCGCGGCCTCCTGCTCCTCGACGGTGCGGGACGGCGTCACGTTGATGACGTTCACCGGGTACACGGCCTCGACCGCGTCGCGGGTGCCGATCGTCTCGGCGAAGTGGTAGCCGGTGTCGACGAACAGCACGTCGATGCCCGGCTTCACCTTCGACACCAGGTGGATCAGCGCGGCGTCGGACATGGACGAGGTGAGGCAGATGCGGTCGCCGAAGGTGGCGACGGCCCACCGGATGACCTCCAGGGTGGGCGCGCCCTCCAACGCCTCGGCGGCCGATTCGACGATGTCCTCGAGGTCGAGCGTCGGTCTGTCGGTCTCCAGCAGGGTCACCGGGACTCCTTGGTCTCGTGGGCGGCTCCGACACCCAGGAACTTCAGCTGGAAGGAGCGGGCGCAGTCCGGGCAGAACCACGCCCCATGTCCCTCGAGTGGCTCGAGCTTCTCTTCGCCGCAGTACGGGCAGTAGAACGGCGCGGCACGTTCGCTCATTCCGGCCTGCCCGTTACTTGAGGTCGGCTTCGTCGGCGCGCTGCGCCCAGGCGGCGAACGTCTCGCCGTCGGCGCGCTGCTCGTCGAACCTGCGGACGACCCGCTCGACGTAGTCGGTCAGCCCGGCCGACGTGGTCTTCAGGCCGCGGACCTTCTTGCCGAACGAGGCGCCGAGCTGGCCGCCGATGTGGATCTGGAAGCCCTCCACCTGGTCGCCGTTCTCGTCCACGACGAGCTGGCCCTTCAGCCCGATGTCGGCGACCTGGATGCGGGCGCAGGCGTTCGGGCAGCCGTTGACGTTGATCGTCAGCGGCTGGTCGAAGTCCGGCAGGCGCTTCTCCAGCTCGTCCATCAGGTCCATCGCGCGCTGCTTGGTCTCGACGATCGCGAGCTTGCAGTACTCGATGCCGGTGCAGGCCATCGTCTGCCGCCGGAACGTGGACGGCCGGACCTGCAGGTCGTGCTTGGCCAGCTCCTCGGCGAGCGCCTCGGTGTTCTCCTCCGGGACGTCCAGGATGACCATCTTCTGCTCGATGGTCGTGCGGACGCGGCCCGAGCCGTACCGGTCGGCCAGCTCGCCGATGGCGCCGAGCATCTCGCCGTTCACGCGGCCCACCCGCGGCGCGAACCCGACGTAGAACCGGCCGTCCTTCTGCGGGTGGATCCCGACGTGGTCGCGCCGGCTCAGCGGCGCGGCCGGCTCGGGGCCGTCCGGAAGCGCGTACCCGAGGTACTCCTTCTCCAGCACCTCGCGGAACTTCTCCGCGCCCCAGTCCTTCATCAGGAACTTCAGCCGGGCGCGGCTGCGCAGCCGCCGGTAGCCGTAGTCGCGGAAGATCGAGGTGACGCCGTGCCAGACCTCGCTGGTCTGCTCCGGCTTCACGAACACCCCGAGGCTCTGCGCGAACATCGGGTTGGTGGACAGCCCGCCGCCGACGAACAGCTGGTAGCCGGTCTCGCCCGCCTCGTTCACGACGCCGACGAACGCGATGTCGTTGATCTCGTGGACGGTGCAGTGCGAGGTGCAGCCCGACAGCGCCGTCTTGTACTTGCGCGGCAGGTTGGAGAACTCCGGCGAGCCGATGTAGCGGTCGTGGATCACGCGCAGGTCGCGGGTCGCGTCGATGACCTCGTCGGCGGCGATCCCGGCCAGCGGGCAGCCGAGGATGGTGCGCGGGACGTCCCCGCACGCCTCCATCGTGTGCAGCCCGACCCCCTCCAGCGCCTCCCAGATCGCCGGGACGTCCTCGATCCGCACCCAGTGCAGCTGGACGTTCTGCCGGTCGGTGAGGTCGGCGGTGCCGCGCGCGTACCGGGTGGAGATGTCGGCGATGGTGCGCAGCTGCGGCCCGCTGAGCTGGCCGCCGTCGATGCGCACCCGCATCATGAAGTACTTGTCCTCGAGCTCCTCGTCCTCGAGGGCGCCCGTCTTGCCGCCGTCGATGCCCGGCTTGCGCTGGGTGTACAGCCCCATCCACCGGAACCGGCCGCGCAGGTCGGCCGGGTCGATGGAGTCGAAACCGGTCTTGGAGTAGACGTCGATGATCCGGCGGCGGACGTTGAGCCCGTCGTCGTTCTTCTTGTTCTCCTCGTTCTTGTTGAGCGGTTCCCGGTAGCCGAGGGCCCACTGGCCCTCGCCCTTCTTGCGCTTGATCGCGGGTGGCACGGCGCGCGTCCTCATCTGTGGTCGTGAGGGACGCGTAGCGCAGCGGCGCTCTGAGGCAGCCGGCTCGACGCTGAGCAGGATGGAGTCAAAGGTGACGCCGATGCACCACGCGCCCGGCTGAGCAAGGGGGCGTGGTCTGGGGCGTCAGCGACAGATCGCGCTGCGGACGCGGAGGAAGTCGACGTGCCGGCGCTTGGCCAGCAACGGGTCCGCAGCAGTCATGTTCAAACTCTGACACGGCTTCTCGCGGGCTGTCCAGTGACGTCCGGAATGTGGGCGAGTGAGAAGTGTCATCCCTGCCGCTTCCAGTTCACCCGAGGTTCCGTGCCCGGCGTCGCGTCCCGCCCGTCCGGCGAGCGGCTCCCGGGGGCGGGCCCGGACGGCTCCGACGACTTCGACGGCGTCGCGGACGCGGCCTTGTGCTGGCAGTCGCACCACGACCCGCCACGGCACTCCCCGTGGTGGCGTTCGCGGCAGGACCGGCATATCACCCCTCCATTGTCACCGATGCGCATCGATGCTCGCGCACCAGCATAACGATCATGGGCTGGAAGGCCGTCGGCGCCGTCGAACCGGGTATGAGCGGGGGATCGGCAGGCGGCCCGGAGCCCGCACCCGCGGGCGGCCGGACCGCGGAGCGAGCGGCGGAGGGGACCGGCGCGCGACGCGCGGAGCGGATCACGGAAATGGGCGATGCGGAATCTTCCGGGCGGCCCACACCTTACGGTGGGGCGCTGTGACCACCGTCTCGGACGCCGCCGGCGACTCCCCGGCCAGGGACTCCGGCGGCGCGGACGGCGCCGCCCGCCGCGACCGCGCGCCCTCCGCCGGTGCCCCTTCGGTGCCCGCGCCCTCGAAGCCCGCACCTTCCGAAGAGGCACCCCTCGAACACGCTCGCGCGGAGCGCGTGGCCTCCGGCCGTGCGGCCGGGAACCATGCCGCCGGGAACCATGCGGCTCCCGATCTTGGGCATACCGGTCTCGTGCGTCCTGACCACGCCGCGCGCCTCGCCGCGGGCTCGGCCGCGCGCGTCCGTGCCGCGGCCGCGCGGGTCCGCGCGGCCGCCTACCGCGTCTTCAGGGCGTTCTGCGCCGCGCTGGGCGTGCTGGCGCGGTCCGGCGGCCCGGTCGGCTGGCGGCTGGTCCGGGGGACGGTCGTCGGGGCGTTCCGGTACCGGGTGACCGGGCTCGCCGCCGAGATCGCGTTCTTCGCGCTGCTGTCGCTGCCGCCGCTGGCCCTCGGCCTGATCGGCACCATGGGCCACTTCCAGGGCGTGATCAGCAAGGAGACCGTCGAGGACATCCGCAACCGGGTCATCGAGCACGCCCAGACCGTGCTGACCCCCAACGCGGTGCAGACGGTCGTCGTCCCGCTGCTGGACGACGTGATCAAGGGGGGCAGCCCCGACATCGTGTCGATCAGCTTCGTGCTGTCGCTGTGGGCGGGCTCGCGGGCGGTCAACGTCTGCATCGACACGATCACGATCGCCTACGGGCTGTCGGGCATCCGCGGCGTCATCCGCACCCGCACGCGCGCGTTCATCCTCTACGTCCTCGCGCTGGTCGCGGGGCTGGTCATCGTCCCGCTGCTGGTCGCCGGGCCCACGCTGGCGCGGCAGGCGGTGCCGGAGAGCGCCACGCTCGTCCAGGTGCTGTACTGGCCCGTCCTGGTGGGCCTGTCGGTGCTGTCGCTGGCGCTGCTCTACCACATGAGCGTCCCGGTGCGGACGGCCTGGTGGCGCGAGGTGCCCGGCGCGCTGCTGGCGCTGGTGATCTGGGTCGTCGGCAGCCTGTTCCTGCGGATCTACCTGAGCGGGTCGCTGAGCGGGGTGTCGGTGTACGGCTCGCTGGCCGCCGCGATCGCGGTGCTGGCCTGGCTGTACGTGGCGGCGCTCGCGGTGCTGATCGGCGCGACGCTGAACGCCGAGATCGACCGGCTGTGGCCCAGCGCCGGCACCGCGCGGGCCCGCGCCGTCCAGGAGGCGCGCGCCCACCCCGAGGAGGACGCGGAGGACGGGGACGGCGAGCGGGACGGCCCGGGCGCGACGTCCGCCGACGCCCGGGACGAATGGTAAAAACTGCCACGATTACGGCTCTGAAAAGGCCAAACATGTCGTAGCCTCGCTTCCCATGACCCCCCGAGAGGACACCGGCCGGCTCCGGACCGTGACCGGCACGATCGCGACGTCCGACATCACCGGCCCGGTGCTCTCCCACGAGCACCTGCAGATGGACCTGCGCTGGCCCGCCCGTCCCCAGCAGGTCGACTCGGACCCGGCGCGCTGGCTGGACGAGGAGAAGGGCGTCCAGCGGGAGCTGAACGCGCTGCGCAAGGAGCACGGGCTCGGCCTCGTGGTCGACCTGACCTGCTCGGGCATGGGACGCAACGCCGCCGCGTTGACCCGCATCAGCGCCGGCTCCCGGGTCGCCGTGGTCGCCGGGACCGGCGTGTTCACCGAGCCGTTCCACCCGGCGTTCGTCCGCGAGGCCCTGGCGGCCGGCGCGGGCCAGGTTAATCCCGGGGGGACGACCCCTCGGCAGGAGCTCGAAGGGCAGTCCGGCGTCGACCGGCTCGCCGAGCGGCTGCTCGCCGAGATCGGCTTCGGCCTGGACGGCACCAACGCGCTGCCCGGCGTGATCGGCGAGATCGGCACCTGGGGTGAGGCGCCCACCGAGGCCGAGGAGCTGTGCCTGCGGGCCGCCGCCCGCGCCGCCCGCTACTCGGGCCTGTCGGTGGCGACCTACGGCCGCGCCGGGGTGGCCCAGCTGGAGATCCTCACCGCCGCCGGGCTCGCCCCGGACCGGGTCGCGGTCGGCCAGCAGGACCGGGTGGACGACCCCGGCCAGCACCGCAAGATCGCCGAGACCGGCGCCTACGTGTCCTTCGGCACGCTCGGGCTGGCGGGGGAGGACCACGCGGCGATCGGCGCCCGGGTGCGCGCCGTGATGGACCTGCTGGAGGCCGGGCACGCCGAGCGGGTGCTGCTGAGCACCGGCGTCTCGCGGATGGAGCAGGTCGTCCGGTACGGCGGCGCGGGCTACGGCTACCTGTTCGGCACCTTCCTGCCCGCGCTGCGGGCGGCCGGCGCCGACGAGGAGACCCTCGACATGGTCCTGAGGGCCAACCCGCTGCGCTGGCTCACCGCGGGCTGAATCCCGGTGCGCACCGGCGGGTAGGGCCCCCAGGGAGTTCTTCCGCGACCCCGGGAGGGGGTGCGCCGAATGTCTTGGAACAGGACGAAGCAGCCGGCCGCGCCGGACGAGGCCGTCGCGCTGCCCTACGCCGACCGCGCCGAGGCGGGCCGGGTGCTCGCCGAGCGGCTCGCGCCGATGGGGCTGAACGGCGCCGTGGTGCTCGCGCTGCCGAGGGGCGGCGTCCCGGTCGGCTATGAGATCGCGCGGCGCCTGGAGTCCCCGCTGGACGTGCTGGTGACCCGGAAGATCGGGTTCCCGCCGCAGCCGGAGCTCGGCGTGGGCGCGATCGCCGAGGGCGGCGAGCCGGTGTTCGACCGCGGGCTCCTGGACCGGCTGGGGCTGACCGAGGACGACATGGCCGCCACGGTGCGCGCCGAGCGCACCGAGCTCGACCGGCGCGTGGCGGCCTACCGCGGCGGCCGGAGCCTGCCGGACGTCGCCGGGCGCGCGGTGGTGGTCGTGGACGACGGCCTGGCCACCGGCGGCACCGCGCTCGCCGCCATGCGGGCCCTGCGCGTGCGCGGGCCGTCCCGGCTGGTGCTGGCGGTGCCGGTCGGTGCCGAGGAGACCGTGCGGTCGCTGGCGGGCGAGGTGGACGACCTGGTGGTGCCCGCCGCGCCCTGGGACTTCCGCGCGGTCGGCCAGTGGTACCGCGACTTCGATCAGCTCACGGACCGCGACGTGACCGGATGGCTGGAGCGGGCCGGGAATGGGCGCGGCCATTTTCGGTGAAAAAGCCACGCGGACGCGTCCGGTGCGGTAAAAGCGACCGGGCAATTCGGGGGCGTCGCAACACAGATGTGATGCACATGTGACGAACGCCCCGGGCCCGGCCGTCGAAGGCCGGGCCCGGGGCGGACGCAAACGGCCCCGCTGGGCGGGGCCGAATCGTTTTACCGGTGGCGTGCCGGGGTGCGCGCTGGGAGCTTGTGGCGTGCCGTGCGGCGGTCAGGCTGCGTTGGCGCGACGCATGCGACGGCGGCGCTCGGAGGCGCGCTCGTCCTCGTTCAGACCGCCCCACGTGCCGTACTTCTCGGGCCGGGACACCGCGTAGTCCAGGCATTCCGTACGGACCGGGCAGCCCATGCAGATCTGCTTGGCCTTGCGCTCGCGAATCTCACGCTCGGGCTGGCGCTCGCCGTCGGGGCCGAAGAAGAGCACGAGGTCTTCCCCCCGGCACGCCGCGGCGTCCTGCCAGCCCCAGCTGGGACGAGGGAGGTTTGCCTGCCGACGTACCTGAGCCATGGAACACCCACCTTGATTGGTTTCGAACAATTTCGGGACGTGGACGCATCGACGTGCTTCGGGTGACATGAGTCAGAAGCGCCGAATGTTCCAACGTCTGGAGTTGCCGCTCTGTTCCCCGCCCGGTTACTCCGGAAACCTGGGGTCGTGCGACAGGGAGACCCTCGAATGGGGCCTCCGAGAGATTACACGAGGGCCGCCTCGTTGAGAAGGGTGAGTTCCGTAACAGCGTAGGTTCTCAGGTTCTCCGCGCACCCCGGACCGCACGCGGCCTGCTCGACGGCCTCCAGGATGACCCGGTAACGGCTCTCCTGGACGGTGACGAGCGCTTCGTAGCGGGATGTCCCTGTGACCGACTCCACGGTCACGGTGTCCAGTTCGAGGTTGCCAGTGTGCGCGCGGACGAAATGCTCCGCGGCCTGCGCCGGTTCCGGGTACCCGGCGCGCCCGCGCAGCCGGTCGAGCACGACCTCGCCGCGCAGGTACCCCTCGATCGCGGCCAGGGCCTGGCCCTCGCCGAGATCGCCGTAGTAGAGCCCGTGTGGAAGACATACCAGGTTCGCTGCGAAACGGTCACCGCCAACATGGGTGGTTTCCCAGACAAGACGGTCAAAACGTCCGGCCAGGGATCGGGCCAGCGGCGCGCCCGTTCGCGCGCAGCAGGCGTTGTGCCGCCCGTGCGTGCAGACCAGCAGGACCGGGTCGGTGAGCCGCTCGCCGAGCCCCGGCGACCGGCCGGCGGCGAGCGCGGCCAGGTCCAGCCCGGCCAGCTCGCGCGGATCGGCCAGCTCCCGCCCCTCGATCCACGCCTCGCGGCCATGGGAGAACCCGGCGTAGACCTGGAACGGCGGGGTCGCCCGGCGCCGTCCGGGCCGCCGGATGAGCTGCGGCCGCACGCCGGCCGCCTGCGCGGCCCGCACCGCCTCGGCCACCGGTGCCGGAGCGGTCAGATCGGCCACCCGCTCGGGCCACGGGCCCGGGTGCTCGATCAGCAGCCAAGCGCGCGCCTTGGCGGTGGCGCTCGCCAGGCACGGCAGCTCGCCGGTGTGGCTGCCCGGGCAGTGCCCGCAGGCCTTCCCGCGCGTCAAGTGTGTCCCCCCCGAGCCGGTCGTCCCGATCTTCGCTGATTAGGTAAGGGTAACCTAAGCTATCGCGATCGAACCAGTGGGGTCCCCGAGACTCCAGTGTAATTAGGGGTGTATCGGGGCAGTTCGGGCGCGTCTGCGCGCCCTCAGCCGCCGCCGCGGGACGTCAGTGCAGGGCGGTGCGGGGGAGCAGGGACTCGGCCGCGGGCAGGGCGGCGGCGCGGTCGGCGGGCACCAGGCCGATGCGGGTGCGCCGGTCCAGCAGGTCCCCGGCGTCCAGGGCGCCCTCGTGCAGCGCCCCCCACGCCAGTTCGGCCCCGAGCACCGGCAGCCCCGGGACGACCGGCTCCAACAGCGCCGGATCGTCCTTTGCCAGCGCGGCCAGCAGCGGCGCCTCCGTCCCGTAGCGCTGGACGAGGCGGCGCGGCGCGTCCAGCGCGTCCAGCCGGGCGCGCGGGGCGGCGCCGACCAGCGGCAGGGAGGCCGTGCGGCTCGGGCCCGCGGGCAGGCCGCGGCCCGCGACCGCGGCGTCCACGGCGTCCTGCGCCATCCGCCGGTACGTGGTCAGCTTGCCGCCGACGATCGTGACGACGCCGTCCCGCGAGGTCAGCACCGCGTGCCGGCGCGACAGGTCGGCGGTGGCGCCCTCGCCGCCGTCCAGCAGCGGGCGGAGCCCGGCGAACGCGCCGAGCACCTCCGAGCGCCGGACCGGCACGTCCAGCGCCGAGCCCAGGATGTCCAGCAGGAAGCCGATCTCGCCGGGCGTCGGCTCCGGCACGTCGGGGATCGGGCCGTCCGCGGGCTCGTCGGTGAGCCCCACGTAGACGCGGCCGTCGCCCTGCGGGATCACGAGCATGAACCGGCTGGACGCCCCCGGGATCGGGACGTGCATCCCGGCCGACAGCCCGCGCAGCGACTCCGCGCTCAGCACCAGATGGGTGCCCCGGGACGGCCGCAGCCGCACCCCGTCCACCAGCCCGCCCGCCCAGACCCCGGCGGCGTTGATCACCGCTCGGGCCCGGACGGTGATCTCCCGGCCGGTGACCTCGTCGCGGACGAGCGCGCCGTCGCCGGTCAGCCCGACCGCGCGGCAGCGGGTCAGGATCCGGGCGCCGTGCGCGGCGGCGGTCCGGGCGACGGCGGTGACCAGGCGCGCGTCGTCGGCGAGCTGGCCGTCCCAGGACAGCAGGCCGCCGCGCAGCCCGTAGGGGCGCAGCGCGGGCGCGAGCCGCAGCGTCTCCACCGCCGACAGCCGGCGCGGGCCGGGGAGCACCGCGCGGGGCGTGCGGGCGGCCAGCCGGAGCGCGTCCCCGGCCAGCAGCCCCGCCCGCGACACCATCGCCTGCGACCGCGGCACCAGCGGCGTCAGCGGCAGCACGAACGGCAGCGCGCGCACCAGGTGCGGCGCCGTCCGGCACATCAGCACGCCGCGCTCGACGGCGCTCTCGTGCGCCACGTCCACCTGCCCGGACGCCAGGTAGCGCAGCCCGCCGTGGATCAGCTTGGAGCTCCATCTCGACGTGCCGAACGCCAGGTCGTGCGCGTCGATCGCGGCGACCGACAGGCCCCGGGACGCGGCGTCCAGCGCGGCGCCGGCGCCGGTCGCGCCGAGCCCGACGACCAGGACGTCCACCACCTCGCCGGGCAGGGCGGCGAGCTCGCGTTCGCGGCGGGCGGCGTTGAGGGACGAGCGGAGCGGAGCGGGGGCGGAGGTCACGGGGCGAGCATCCTGTCCAGAATGTGCCGGAGTTCGGCGTCGAAGGCGTCGGCGGGGAGCTCGGGGTCGGTCTCGTCGATCACGATCTGCGCGGACAGCCCGAAGGACTGCACGACGAGCAGCAGCGCGCGGGCCTGCCGGCGCGGGTGGCCGGCCCGGATCGTGCCGTCGGCGTGCCCGGCGGCCAGCGCCTCCTCGAACAGCTCGAGGAACGCCTGCTGGCTGGCGCCGCAGCGGTCCAGCAGGTAGGGCAGCAGCGCCTCCGGGTCGACCTCGACGATCTTGCGGAGCAGCGGGTGGTCGCGGAACGTGCGCACGCCGCTGACCAGGCCCTCCACCAGCCGGGGCCGGACGGGGCGGCCGTCGTCGGGGGGCTGCATCGCGGTGCCGATCGCGGTCCACTCGCGGGTCATCAGGTCGGCCACGATCGTGCGGACGTCCGGCCAGCGGCGGTACAGCGTCATGCGGGAGACCCCGGCGCGGCGGGCGATGTCGGTGAGCGTGGTCCGGCGCACGCCGACGGCCAGCACGCAGTCGCGGGCGGCGTCCAGCACGGCGTCGTCGGCGGTCCGGGCCGCCGATCTGTTGTGACGATTCGACGTCATGTGTCACAGTGTAAGGCACGAGAACGCGGTGCCGGGAGAGCGGCCCGCCGAAGGGGAGGCGCCTTGACGACCAGGACGGGGCGGACGCGCGACATGCTGTGGAGCGGCTGGGGCGACCCGGCCGGGGCCGCGCCGCTGCCGGAGGCGGTGACCGGGCTGCTGCGCGACCTGCTCGGAGTGAAGACCGGCGGCGCGGCGCCCGTCGCCCTCGCGGACGTCGAGGTCGCGGCCCCCCGGCTCACCGGCGGCGACCTCGCGGCGCTCGCCGGGGCGGTCGGCGCCGAGCACGTCCGCACCGACGCCGAGGCGCGCGTCCGGCACACCCGCGGCAAGTCGACCCCCGACCTCGTGCGCATCCGCGCCGGCGAGGCGTCCGACGCACCCGACGCGGTCGTCCTGCCCGGCTCCCACGACGAGGTCCTCGCCGTGCTGCGGGCCTGCGCGGCCCGGCGGATCGCGGTCGTCCCGTTCGGCGGTGGCACCTCGGTGGTCGGCGGGCTGGCACCCGAGGGGGTGGACGCGTTCGTCGCGCTCGACCTGCGGCGCATGGACGCCCTGGTCTCCGTCGACGAGGTGTCCCGGACGGCCGTCCTGCAGCCGGGCCTGCGCGCGCCCCGCGCCGAGGAGCTGCTCGGCGAGCGCGGCTACACGCTCGGGCACTTCCCGCAGTCGTTCGAGTGGGCGTCGATCGGCGGGTTCGCCGCCGCCCGGTCCAGCGGGCAGGCGTCCGCCGGGTACGGCCGGTTCGACGACATGGTCGTCGGCCTCACCGTCGCCACCCCCGAGGGCACGCTCGACCTCGGCCGGGCGCCGAAGTCGGCCGCCGGGCCCGACCTGCGCCAGCTCGTCCTCGGCTCCGAGGGCGCGTTCGGCGTGATCACCTCGGTGACGGTGCGGATCAAGCCCGTCCCGCCGGAGAAGGCGTACGAGGGCTGGCGGTTCTCCTCGTTCGCCGACGGCGCCGCCGCGCTGCGCCGCCTCGCCCAGGACGGGCCGGCGCCCGTGGTGCTGCGGCTGTCCGACGAGACCGAGACCATGATCGGGCTGGCCGATCCGGCGGCGATCGGCGGCGGCTCGTCGGCCGCCGGCTGCCTGGCCGTGGTCGGTTACGAGGGCACCGCCGAGGAGATCGCCGAACGCCGCACCCGGACCGCCGACGTCCTGCGGGAGGCGGGCGGCGAGCCGCTCGGCGCCGAACCGGGCGAGAAGTGGGCGCGCGGCCGGTTCAACGCCCCCTACCTGCGCGACTCGCTGCTCGACGTCGGCGCGTTCGCCGAGACGCTGGAGACCGCCGCGTTCTGGTCCGCCATCCCGGACCTGTACGAGGCCGTCCGGTGCGCGCTGATCGGCGCGCTGTCCGGCGCGGGCACGCCGCCGCTGGTCATGTGCCACATCTCGCACGTCTACCCGGCGGGCGCGTCCCTCTACTTCACGGTCGTCTCCGCGCAGGGCGAGGACCCCGTCGCGCACTGGGGCAGGGCGAAGCGGGCCGCGTCCGACGCGATCATCGACGCGGGCGGGACGATCAGCCATCATCACGGCGTGGGCACCGACCACCGCGACTGGTACGCCCGGGAGATCGGCCCGCTCGGCACCGAGATCCTGCGGGCCGTCAAGCGGCGGCTCGACCCGGCCGGGATCCTCAACCCCGGCGTCCTCGTCCCGCCGGCCGCCGGGGAGTAGCCATGCCGCACCAGACGCCCGAGACGCCGCCGCGCGCCTTCACCGCGATCGTCAACCCGGCCGCCGGCGGTTCGGCGTCCGCGTCCTCGCTGATCCCGCTCGCCCGGCTGCTGCGCGAGGCCGGGGCGGAGGTCGCCGTCGAGTACAGCCGCGGCCTGGAGCACGCGCACACCGTCGCGCGCGGCGCCGCCGAGGCCGGCCGGATCGTCCTCGGCGTCGGCGGCGACGGCATGGTCGGCTGCGTCGGCGGCGCGCTCGCCGGCACCGGCGCGGTCCTCGGCATCGTGCCCGCCGGGCGCGGCAACGACTTCGCCCGCCAGCTTGGCGTCCCGTCCGACCCCGAGGAGCTCGCCGCGCTGCTGCTGGAGGGGGAGCCGCGCGCGGTCGACGCCATCGAGGCCAACGGCACGCCCGTCCTCGGCAGCGTCTACGCAGGGGTGGACGCCGTCGCCAACGCCAACGCCAACAAGACCCGGCTGCTGCGCGGGTCGGCGGCCTACTACGTCGGGGCGCTGCGCGCGATCGTGTCCTGGCGGGCGGCCGACTACCGGGTGACCGTGGACGGCGAGGAGCACCGTCGCGAGGGCTACACCGTCGTCGCCGCGAACTCCGGCTACTACGGGTTCGGCAAGCACATCGCGCCGGACGCCCGCGTGGACGACGGCCTGCTCGACGTGGTGCTCATCCGGCACGCCCCCCGGACGCTGTTCTTCGCCGTGATGCGGGAACTGGCGGACGGCACCCACGTCCGGCGGCCGCAGGTGGAGGTGCTGCGCGGCCGGGAGGTGCGGATCGAGCTGGCCGGGCCGCCCGGCCGGACGCTGCCCTACGGCGCGGACGGGGAACTGCCCGGCGTGCTGCCGGTGACCGCGAAGGTGATGCCCGGAGCCCTCCGCGTCCTAGCCCCCTGACCGGCCGCACTTCCGTTCCGAAGAAATGCCTTGTGACCTGCGCGGACATGATGGTCCCCGGTTTTTGGACCTTCGTTTGGGGCGGTTTACACGCCCATTACGGCCCTCCGTATAACGTCAATTACGTCCCGCTTTCGGGACCTTGGGGCCGTCTGTGGAGGCATCATGAGAAGGCGATCACTCGCCGTTCTGGGGGGACTCATGATGGCCACGGGCGCCCTCCGCGTGGTGGCGCCGGCGTCTCTGGGGGTGGCGCCGGCGCCCACCACGGTCCGGTTCCGGTTCGGCGCGGCCCGCCCCGTCCCGATCCGGAGCCTCACCGCCCCCGTCCCGCGCCGCCCGGCGGTTCCCGCCGCCGCGCCGGCGGCCGGCCTCTAGGCTTGGCCGGGTGCGCACCCTCCTCAATCTCATCTGGCTCGTGCTGTCCGGTTTCTGGCTCGCGATCGGGTACGCGATCGCCGGGATCATCTGCTGCGTGCTGATCATCACGATCCCGTTCGGCATCGCCTCGTTCCGGATCGCGATGTACACCCTCTGGCCGTTCGGGTACACGGTGGCGCGCCGCGCCGACGCCGGCGCGGGCTCGGCGATCGGCAACGTCGTCTGGGTGATCGTGGCGGGCTGGTGGCTCGCCCTCGGGCACCTGTTCACCGGCATCGCGCTCTGCGTCACGATCATCGGCATCCCGTTCGGCATCGCCAACTTCAAGCTGATCCCGGTCTCGCTGCTGCCGCTCGGGCGGGAGATCGTGCCGTCCGGCGACCCCCGCGGCTTCGGCGCCGCCTGACCGGCCCGCCCCGACCGGTCCGTCCGATAGGTCCGGCCCGACCGGTCCGCGACACGCTCGGCGCCACGCGGGCCGGTTGCTTGACGGCCGAGATCGCTCCGGACAATCTGTGCACACCCCCTCACTCCCGCCGGAGGCCCCCCGTGTGCGCCGAGCAAGCCGCCGCCCCCGAGAACTCCCGTGTGTCCGAGGCGGGCGCGGGATGGGCGTGCCGCAGGCCGGGCACCTTCCGGGACCTGCTGCCCGAGCACGTGCCCGACTTCTCCTGGCGCCGCCCCAAGGTGCTGTGGCGGTCCCGCAACGACGTCGTCGCGCGGCTGTTCGGCGACCCGTCCAACGCCATCCGCCGCCGGGCCGTGGCCGCGCTGCGCGAACGCGGGACGCCCGCGGCGTTCACCGTCCACCGCTCGGAACCGGAATTCTCGTTCGTCCTCATGGGCGACACCGGCGAGGGCGACCGGTCGCAATACGCCGTTGTGCCGCCGCTGCTGCACGCCTCCGCGGGCACCGACTTCATGGTCGTCGCCAGCGACGTCATCTATCCGACCGGTGACGCGGGCGACTACCCCGAGAAGTTCTACCGGCCCTACCGGGGCTACCCCGCGCCCATCTACGCCGTACCCGGCAACCACGACTGGTACGACGGCCTGCGCGGCTTCCTGCACGTCTTCTGCGGCCTGGACGGCGACTGCTCGCCCCAATGGCGGGGAGCGCTCGCGTTCATCCCGCGCCTGTTCTGGCGCCGTTCCGGTGAGGTCGACCAGCGCGAGCTGGCGGAGGCCCGCGCGCTCTACAGGGGCGACCCCGGCCAGCAGACTGTCCAGCCGGGGCCGTACTGGGCGATCGACACGCCCTCGCTGCGCATCATCGGCATCGACACCGGCATCACCGGCGGCATCGACCGCGAGCAGGGCGAGTGGCTGCGCGAGGTGTCCGCCGGGCCCAAGCCCAAGATGCTGGTCACCGGCAAGCCCCTGTACGTGGACGCCGAGCACCACCCCGGGCCCATCGAGGGCGGCGGGACGGTCGACGAGATCGTCCGCGATCCGGCGCACCACTACGTGCTCGCGGTCGGCGGCGACATCCACAACTACCAGCGCTACCCGGTGAAGGTGGACGCGAGCGGGCGCGTCGTCCAGTACCTCGTGGCGGGCGGCGGTGGGGCGTTCATGCACGCGACGCACACGATCCCGCGCGCCGACGTGGTGGAGGAGAAGGACTTCCGCTGCTACCCGCTGCGGGGCGACTCCCTGTCGCGCTACAGCCAGCTGTACGGGCGCTGGTTCCGGATGCCGGGGCTGTTCGACCTCACCCCGGAGGAGGCCACGGCCGTCATCCGGTCGCGGGTGGGCATCGAGCCGGGACGCGGTTACAACGGGCTCCAGCCGTCCCGGCGTGCCCGTTTCGTCGCCTTCGTTCTGGGCGTTCCGCGCGGCGGCCGGCGCCGTTCCCGGTTCCTGCGGCTGCCGGTGCGCCGGATGCCGCAGCGGTTCCGCTCGGAAATGGCCGACTGGGACAACCCGCCGTTCTTCAAGAGCTTCCTGCGCCTGGACGTGACCGAGTCCGCGATCCGGATCCGCTGCTTCGCGGCGACCGGCTGCGGCGACCACGAGACCGCGCCGCCGGTCGAGGACGAGGTGACGATCCCGTTGCGCTGAGGCGCATGTGGCGGGCCGGCCGGGCGGCGGATTGGAGAATTCGCCAGAAATGTCGACAAAATGCGTCGTGTCGCCCCCCGACGTGCCCGAATGCCGTTACAGTCTCAGCTCACCGAACCGGTGACCGGTAACGGGCGGTCGGCCGGAGAACGACCGCGTCCACAGGAGAGCGACTCGATGAGCTACCCCCAGCAGGGTCAGGGCCAGCCTTACCAGCAACAGCAACAGCAGCAGGCCTACCAGGGCGGCTACGCGCCGGCCCCGGCACAGCAACAGCAGCAGCAGGCCGTCGCCCGCGGCGCCGGCTACAACATGAAGCGCCGCAACCCGGTCGGCGCGTGGCTCGGCCTGCCGATCATCACCCTCGGCGTGTACGGCCTCGTGTGGACCTTCAAGGTCCACGACGAGCTCTACAAGTACGACCAGCGCACCGGTGACGCCGCCACCAACGCGCTGCTGTCGATGATCTTCGGCTTCGTCACCCTCGGCATCTGGCCGCTGGTCATGTGGTGCAAGCTCGGCGGCCGCATCGCCCAGGCGCAGCGCGCCGCGGGCCTGCCCGCCACCTGCAGCGGAGGCATGGGCTTCCTGCTCGGCATCTTCGGCTTCGGCGTGCTGTACTACCAGCTCCAGCTCAACAAGGTCGCCGACCGCTACGGCGACACCCCCGCGGGCCAGCAGGTCTCCCTCGTCGCGTGACCTGACCTCGACACCCCGCGCGGGGGCCGCGGCCCTGGCCCCCTGGGAACGACCACGACCCCCTCCGCCACCGCGGAGGGGGTTTTGTCGTGGGCACGGGCGAGAATGGGGGCGTGAGGGTTGCGGTGGCCTCGGACGGCGGAGGCGGGGGTGAACTACGGCCGTTGGCCGAGGACGGCACGCCCGCCGGGACGGCGTACGCCGTCGCCGACCTGGTCGGCGAGATCGCCGCGCGCGAGCGGGCGGACGCGCCGCGGTGGGTGTGGGCGTCGACCGCCCGGCTGTATCCCCGGCTGCTGGAGGCGGGGGTGCGCGTGGCGCGCTGCCACGACCTGGAGCTGGTCGAGAACCTCCTGCTGGGGCACGCGGGCCGCTACGGCGAGCCGCGTTCCGTCCGCGCGGCCTCGGCGCGGTTGCGCGGGGAGCCGGTCCCGCCCGATCCGCCGCCCGCGCAGGAGGCGTCCGCGCAGCCGTCGCTGTTCGGCGACGACGGGGATCGCGCGTCTCCGGCCGACGATCTCGGGCGGATCGTCGAGGTGCACGCGGCGCAGCAGCGCGCCGCCGCCGGGCTGGACGGGTTCGCGCTGCTGGCCGCCGCCGAGTCCGCCGGGGCGCTGGTGGCCGCCGAGATGGGCTTCGACGGGCTGCCGTGGTCGACCGCCGAGCACGACGCGCTGCTCACCGAGCTGCTCGGCCCGCGCCCGTCCGGCGGGCTGCGCCCGCGCCGGCTGCAGGACCTCGCCGACCGGATCAACGCCGCGTTCGGGCCGCGCACGCACGTCAACCCCGACTCGCCCGCGCAGATCCTCAAGGCGTTCGCGGCGGCGGGGCTGCCGATCCCGTCCACCCGCGCGCACGTGCTCAAGGGCGTCGACCACCCGGCCGTCCCGCTGCTGCTGGAGTACAAGGAGCTCGCCCGGCTGCACACCGCGCACGGCTGGGCGTGGCTCGACACCTGGGTGAGCGGGGGGCGGTTCCGGCCCGAGTACGTGGTCGGCGGCGTGGTGTCCGGGCGGTGGGCGACCAACGGCGGCGGCGCCCTGCAGATCCCGCGCGTGCTGCGCAGGGCCGTGGTCGCCGACCCCGGCTGGTGCCTGGTCGTGGCGGACGCCGCGCAGCTCGAACCCCGCGTCCTCGCGGCCCTCGCGAGCGACCGCGCGTTCACCGACGCCGCGGCCCACGGCGACCTGTACGAGGCACTGTCGGACGCGTTCCGCTCGGACGAGTCCACCGGCGGCCTGCCCGCGCGCGCGAAGGCGAAGCTCGCGCTGCTGTCGGCGATGTACGGCGGCGGGACGGGCGAGGCCGTGCAGCTGCTCGGCGTGCTGAAGAGCCGGTTCCCCGACGCGTTCGAGTACGTCGAGGCCGCCGCCCGCGCGGGGGAGCGCGGCCGGCTCGTCCGGTCCCTGCTCGGCCGGACCTGCCCGCCGCCGTCGGCCGGCTGGCGCGAGCTGACGCTGGCCGGCGACGACGACCGCGACGCGCCGGAGGCGCCGCCGGGCGGCGGGCGGCGGTCCGCGACGGCCGCGCAGGCGCTGCGCGGCCGGGGCCGCTTCACCCGCAACTTCGTCGTCCAGGCCACCGCCGCCGACTGGGCGCTGGCCCTGCTGGCCTCGCTGCGCCGCCGCCTCACCGCGCTCGGCCCGCCGCGGCTGGTGTTCTTCCAGCACGACGAGGTCATCGTGCACGCTCCGGCGGAGCTCGCGGACGCCGTCACCGAGGCCGTCCGCGCGTCCGCCGAGGAGGCGCGGAGCCTGCTGTTCGGCGCCACCCCGGTCGTCTTCCCGATGGAGATCGCGGTCGTCGACCGCTACGCCGACGCCAAGTGAGCGGCGAGCGCGCGGATGGTGTTCGCGGCGGCGAACGCGTGGCCCCGCGCGTTCAGATGCAGCTGGTCGCCGCTGTAGATGCCGGGGTCGGCCGCGACCGGATGGCCGGGCGGGTTGTCGACGTGGCAGGCTCCGTACTCCGCCGCCACGTCGGCGACCAGGGCGTTCAGCCGCCGGGTGCGCGACGACATGACCTCGCGGTAGCGGGACGGCCCGAGCCCGGCGGCGGTGATGTCCAGCAGCCCGATCGTCACGACGTCCGCGCCGGCGGACCGGAACGCCGCCACCATCGCGGCCACCTCGCGGCGCACCTCGTCCTCGTCGAAATGCGGGCGGAGCATGTCGTTGCCGCCCGCCACCACGAACGCCAGGTCGGGCCCGAAGCCCAGCGCGGGACCGAGCTGGCCGGCCCTGACCTGCGCGGCGATCAGGTCGCGGCGGCCGAGGTTGAGCGCGGCGAACCCGCCGGTCACCGCGCCGAGGGCCTCCTCGACGCGGTCGGTCCACGACAGGTCGCGGTAGCCGGGGACCGGGTCGCGGACGCCCTCGGCGACGCTGTCCCCGATCGTCGCCATCCGCTTCCAGGGCGCGTCGGCCAGCAGCGCGGCGGCCTCGGCGGCGGGCAGGACGGCCGGGTCGGTCCATTCGGTCGGCATCTCGGCCGGTGCCCCGGTCGGCCTCGTGTCGGTCATGTCATCTCCCATCAGGACGAGGTGGGCCGGACGGTCAGGAACGCTCCCGCCAGCGCGGCGCCCGCGGCGGCGAGCGTGCAGAACAGGTAGACGTCGGTGTAGTCGTCGTGCACCGCCCGGTCCGGCAGGAGGGCGGCGAGCGCGGCGATGCCGAGCGCTCCGCCGAGCTGGCGGGCCGTGGTGTTGAGGCCGGTGGCGCCCGCGAACCGCTGCGGGCCGGCCGACAGCGCGGCGGCCGACGCGGTGCCGGTGGTGAGCATCCCCATGCCCGTCCCGGCCACCAGCCCGAGCGGCAGCCAGAACGTGAGGAAGTGCGGTTCGGGCGGGAGCCCGGCGACCGCCCAGACCCCCGTCGCCGCCATGATCAGCGCGCCTCCCGTCACGGCGGGACGGACGCCGATGCGCGCGGTGAGGCGGCCCATCGTGATCGCGGCGGCGGTGGCGGTGAACGCCCCGGGCGTCGAGGCGAGACCGGCCTTGAGGATCGAGTAGTGCCACTGGCCGGTCAGGTAGAGCACGCCGAGCAGCAGCCAGGAGTACAGCGCCGTCCCGTACAGGAACGAGGCGGTGTTGGCGAGGGCGAACCCGCGCTCGCGCCACATCCGGATCTCCAGTGCAGGCACCGGGTGCCGCGCCGACCGCCACAGCGCCAGGCCGGTCAGGGCGGCGCCGCCGAGCAGCAGCGCGAGCGTGCGGGCGTCGGTCCAGCCCCAGTCGCCCGACTGGGTCACGCTGAGCGCGATCCCGCCGACGCCGGCGCCGAGCAGGACCGTCCCGGCGAGGTCGGGCAGCCGGCCCGCGGTGCTCGCGGTGCGCGGCAGCCGCAGCCCGCCGAGCAGCATCGCCAGGCCGAACGGGACGTTGATGACGAACAGCGCCCGCCAGCCGAACTGGTCGACCAGCACGCCGCCGAGTCCGGGGCCGACGGCGGCGGCGAACGCGCCCGCCGCGCTCCACAGCCCGATCGCGCCGGCGCGCCGTGTGGCGGGCGTGTCGTGCAGCAGGAGCGCCAGGGACGCGGGGATCATCGCGGCGGCGGTGGCGCCCTGCACGCCGCGGGTCGCGAGCAGGACGGGGACGTTCGGCGCCGCCGCGCAGGCCAGCGAGGCGAGCGTGAACAGCCCGGTGCCCCACAGGTAGAGCGAGCGCCGCCCGGCCAGGTCGGCGAGCCGGCCGGCGGGGGCGAGCAGCGCGGCGAACAGCACCGCGTAGAGGGTGACGACCCAGGTCAGCCCGGACAGCGAGGTGCCGGGGAAGTCGGCGTGCAGGTCGGGGACGGCGAGGTTGGCGACGGTGGCGTCGAGCATGGCCAGGAACGTCGCGCCGGCGGCGAGCCACGGCACGGCCCGCCGGGTGCCCGCGGCGGCGGGCGGCGCCGCGGTGGTCTCTGCGGTGGTCATGGGGGAATGCCTCCAAAAAAGAACGAACGGTCGTACAATCTTCTTCGGAGGCCGCTCCCGTCAAGGGGGTTAGGACGTTGACTTTGAACGAACGGTCGTGCAGATTAGTGGGCGTGAGCACCGACGGACGGCTCCTCAAGGGGGAGCGGACGCGCACGGTCATCCTCGGCCGGGCCGCCGACATCGCCTCGGCCGAGGGCCTGGAGGGCCTGTCGATCGGCCGCCTCGCCACCGAGCTGCGGATCAGCAAGAGCGGCGTGTTCACGCACTTCGGCTCCAAGGAGGAGCTGCAGCTCGCGACCGTCGCCAAGGCCGTGGAGGTGTTCCGCGAGCACGTGGTCGCGCCCGCGCTCGCCGTCCCCGAGGGGCTCGGCCGCGTCCGGGCCCTCCTGGAGGCGTGGCAGCGCTACCAGCGGGAGCCGGTCTTCCCCGGCGGGTGCTTCTTCCACTCGACGATGGCCGAGTTCGACGCCCGTCCGGGCCGCGTCCGCGACGCCATCGCCGCGTCCCAGCGCGACTGGCGCGGCTTCCTGGAGCGCTGCCTGCGCGAGGCCCGGGAACGCGGCGAGATCGGCGCGTCCGCCGACGTCCCGCAGCTCGCCTTCGAGCTGGACGCCCTCTGCCGCACCGGCGCCGGGCACGCCCTGCTCCACGACGACCCGTCGCTGTACGACCGCGCGACCCGCGCCGTGGAGGCCCGTCTGGCGGCCGTCACCACCGGCGCCGGCCGGGACCGCTGAGCGACGTCAGCGCACGACGGTGTAGGACGGACGGCCGTTGAGCGTCTCGGCGTCGATGAACGACGTCCTGCGGTAGGCGCCGGTGAGCGTGGTCAGCTCATCGGGCGTCAGGACGTCCTCGATGGCCTCGAAGCCGTCCGGGGCGCGCTCGCCCACCATCCGCAGGATCCGCTCCGCCGGCATGTCGCGGCAGGCCAGCACGACCGCGTTCACCGTCTCGCGGCGCTCCCGCTCGTAGCCGAGCAGCCCCTCGCCGGGATCGGCGGCGCGGGCCAGCTCGTACGCCAGCACCCGCGCGTCCAGGACGGCCTGGGAGCCGCCGTTGGAGCCGATCGGGTACATCGGGTGCGCGGCGTCGCCGAGCAGGGTCACCCGGCCGAACGTCCACCGGTCCAGCGGCTCGCGGTCCACCATCGGGTACTCGAGGATCTCCGGGGACGCGGCGATCAGCGCCGGGACGTCGAGCCAGTCGAACGTCCAGCCGGCGAAGTGGGGGAGGACGTCCTCCAGCCGGCCCGTCCGGTTCCAGTCCGCCGCCGTCTCCAGCCGGTCGCCCGGCGCGTCATTCTGGGGGGACGACCCCCCAGACCCCCCGGCAAAGGCGGTGTTGACCTCGGCGACCCAGTTCAGCAGGGCCTTCCCGCGCCGCTCGGCGCGCATCGAGATCGGGTAGACGACCATCTTGGACGCCGCGTTGCTGCCCGCGACGGCCAGGGTCCGCCCGGTGAGGAACGGCTCGGACTCGGTGACGCCGCGCCACATCCGGATGCCGTTCCACAGCGGCGCCTGCTCGTCCGGATAGAGCCGCGCCCGGACGGCCGAGTGCAGCCCGTCGGCGCCGACCAGCACGTCCGCCCGGACCGTCTCGGCGGTGCCGGACGCCCGGTCCAGCAGCCGGACCCGCACCCCGGCGCCGTCCTGCTCGAAGCCCTCGAACACCGTGCCGGTGCGGACGGCGCCCTTGCCGAGCCGCGACAGCACCGCGTCGAGCAGCACCATCTGCAGCTCGCCGCGGTGCACCGAGTACTGCGGCCAGTCGTAGCCGAGGGCGCGGCCGCGCGGGTCGGCCCAGATCCGGCCGCCGAACCGGTCGAAGTGCACCATCTCGGCGGTGGGGACGCCGATGTCGGCGAGGTCCCCGCCGAGTCCCAGCTCGGTGAGCTCGCGGACGGCGTGCGGCAGCAGGTTGATGCCGACGCCGAGCGGCCGCAACCGCCGGACGCCGTCGACGACGAGCGCCTCGATCCCGGCCTCGTGCAGGCTCAGTGCGGTGGCGAGCCCGCCGATCCCGGCCCCGACGATGAGTACGCGCATGCCGTCATGATCTCTTATCCGGAGCCCGTCTCCGGTGCGTTGTCCGCTTCCGGCTCGCCCGCTCCGGGCGTCCCGCCCCGCTGCGACGCGGTCGCGGGCGCGGCGCCGGGGATCCGGGCGCCGCCGCGGACCAGCCGGCCGACCTCGGCGCGCAGCCGGACGAACTCCGGCAGCCCGCGCGTCTCGATCTGGTCGCGGACGGCCGGCAGCCCCACCGGGATGTCGGCGTGCACGCGGGCCGGCGACCGGTTCAGCACGACGACCCGGTCACCGACGTACACGCTCTCGTCGATGTCGTGCGTGACCAGCAGGATCGTGATCTTCGCGGCCCGGTGCACCTGGAGCACGAGGTCCTCCAGGTCCTCCCGCGTCTGCGCGTCCACCGAGCCGAACGGCTCGTCCATCAGCAGCAGCGACGGCCGGTAGGCCAGAGCCCGCGCGATCGACACGCGCTGCTGCATGCCGCCCGACAGCTGCCAGGGGTACTTGCGCGCGGCGTCGTGCAGGCCGACCGACTCCAGCGCCTTCTCGGCGGAGGCGCGGCGCGCGGCCCGGGACCCGCCGCGCCGGCGCAGCGGCATCGCCACGTTGTCGCGGACGGTCAGCCAGGGGAACAGCGAGCGGCTGTAGTCCTGGAACACGACGGCGAGGTCGGCCGGCACACCGTCGACCGGCGCGCCGTTCATCTCCAGGGTGCCGCCGGTCGGCCTGATCAGCCCGGCGATGCAGCGCAGCAGGGTGGACTTGCCGCACCCCGACGGGCCGACGATGCTGAGCAGCTGGCCGTCCGGGACGGTGAGGTCGAGCCCGTCGAGCGCCTTCTGCCCGCCGGTGTAGGAGTGCGTGAGGCCGGTTATCCGGAGCATCGCGGACGCCTTTTCTGTGGAGGGGTCAGTTCGTCAGCCGCTGCGCGCCGGCGTGCCAGGCGAGCAGCCGCCGTTCCAGGAGCATGAAGACGCCGTTGAACAGCAGGCCGAGGACGCCGAGCATGACGATCCCGGCCCACATCGTCGGCGGTTCGAAGGCGCGCTGGGCGTCCAGCAGCTCGGCCCCGATGCCGGTGGTGCTGCCGACGATCTCCGACAGCACCATGAGGATCAGTGCGAACGACAGCGCGACGCGCAGCCCCGCGAAGATCTTCGGCGCCGCCGCCGGCAGGATGATCATCAGCAGCCGGCGGGGCCGGGAGACGCCGAACACCCGGGCGGTGTCCAGCTGCAGCGGGTCCACCGCGCGGACGCCGTCGGCGGTGTTCAGCAGGACCGGCCACACCACCCCGAACGCGATCGTGACGATCTGCATCGTGGTGCCGATCTTGAACACGACGATGAAGAACGGCAGCAGCGTCGGCGGCGGCACCGCGCGCAGGAACTGCAGCACCGGGTCCAGCAGGTCGTTCAGGACCCGGGACCGGCCGATCGCCGCGCCGAGCGCCACCCCGGCCGCGCCGGCGGCGGCCCACCCGACGAACAGGTGGGCGAGGCTGCTGGAGAAGTCGTCCACCGCGTTCCCGTTCAGGAACGCCCGCGAGGCGGGGCCGGAGAACCACACGTCGTGCAGCGCCTCGACGATCTTCGTGGGCGGCGGGAAGTACGTCTCGTCCATCACCGACGTGGCGACCTGCCAGACCACCGCGGCAAGCGCGACGAGCCACACCCGTTCGGCGAGCCCGCGGACGGGTCGCGCGGCCCTCATGCGATCCCCTCGACGCGGGCAGTGTGCCAGCGGAACGCGACCCGCTCCAGGCCGATCAGCGCGGCGTTGGCGAGCAGCCCGAGCACCCCGGCCCAGCAGGCGCCGGCCAGCATCAGGTCGGTGCGCCCGCCGCCCTGCTGCGTCTCGGCCAGGTAGATCCCGATGCCGTCGTCCCCGCCGATGAGCAGTTCGGTGCTGATCAGCACGACGAGGGCGACCGAGGCGGCGATCCGCACGCCGGTGGCGATGAATGGTGCGGCGCTCGGCAGCGACACCCGCCACAGCACCGACGGCGCCGAGAACCCGAAGCCGCGCAGCGTGTCCTTGGCCACCGGGTCGACGTCGCGCAGCGCGTACAGGGTGTTGATGAGGATCGGCCACAGGCACGCGTAGAAGATCAGCGACAGGTTGGTCCGCGCGGGGGTGCTGAACACCAGGGCGGCGAGCGGGATCAGCGCGACCGACGGGACGGGGCGGCACAGCTCGACCAGAGCGCGGGACGCGGTGCCGAGCAGCGGCACCGAGCCGAGCAGCACGCCCAGTGGCACGGCCGCGAGAACAGCCAGCAGCAGCCCGAACAGCCATTCGCGCACGGTCGCGCCGACGTCGGTCAGGAACTCGCGGTCGACCGCGAGCTTGCCGGCCTCCTTCAGCACGGTCGAGGCCGGGGGAAGCGAGGTCTCGTCCACGAGGCCGGAGCGGCTGACGGCCTCCAGCACGCCGATCACCACGACCACCCCGGCCGCGCCGAGGACGATGCGGCGAGGGGTCATGAAGCCGGGGCCAGCAGCAGCGGCTTCACGTCCATCTTCTTGGCGATGTACCCGAACTGCTGCATGACGTCCGGCACGCGCTGCAGGCGGGTCGCGTCGAGGGACGTCGGGTAGGTGCCGTAGCTCATGGACGCGGCGACCTGGGCGTCGATCCCCTTGGCGTAGGTGGGCACGATCTGCTCGACGAGCTTGCGGTCGGCGGCCATTCCCTCGCCCTTGACCAGCGCCTGCCGGAACGCGGCGACCGTCTTGGGGTTCTTGTCGGCGAACTTCGCCAGGGCCGCGTAGCCCGCGATCGGGAACTGCGCGGTCGGGCCGCTGGACAGGTCGGCGATCATCCGGGCGCCCATGGTCCGCTGCATCTGGGTGCCGAACGGCTCGATCGCCTGCACGGCGTCGACGCTCTTGTTCTTCAGCGCCGCCTCCATGTTCGGCGGCGGGATCTCGACGAAGTTCTTGTCCTCGTCGAACGCGACGCCCTGCGCCTGCGCCGCCGCACGCACCAGCAGCGTGCTGACGTTCCGCTTGGTGTTGACGCCGATCTTCTTGCCGGCCAGGTCCTTGATCGTGCGGTACGGGGAGTCGCCGCGCACCATCAGCGTGTGGGTCTTCGGCGCGCCCTGGAAGCCGTCGGCGACGACCTTCGGCTTGAACCCCGGGTCCTTGGACGCGGCGGTGAACAGCGACACGTAATTGCCGAAGGTGATGTCGAGCTGGCCGCTCCTGAGCAGCGGGATGGCCTCCGCGCCACCGCTGACGACCCGTGTCTTCACGGTCAGCCCCGCGGCCTTGAACAGGCCCTTCTGGATCGCGATCTGCAGCGGCGCGGTGTCGGCGATCGTCATGGTCCCGACGGTGATCGTGGACTCCTCGAGCCCGGTTGCCGATTTCTTGTCGTCCGAGCCGCCGCACGCGGTGGCCGAGAGCGCGACCGCGACGGCGAGCGCGCCGCCGAGGACGGCGCGGGGGAGGGTGGCGGACATGGGCGACGCTCCATTGCGGGAGGGGCGGCCGGCGGAGAACTGATCTTTCAATGAGTGCGGGGAGCGTAGCGCATCGCCTGCCGGATCGCGGGAGAAATGAGGCGTATGTGGCGGTATGAGGAGAAAATTGTGAACAGGATTGTTCTGCCGTTTCAATGAGCGAAAAGCACGGGACCCCGGCCGCAATGCGACCGGGGCCCCTCAAGACACGCGTGCTACTTCTTCACGGGCTCCTCCAAGGAGGCGCCGTCCTCGGCCGCAACGGGCTCCGCGTCGGCCGCGTCCGCCGGCTCGGAGTCCTTGACGACGCCCCGGACCAGGCGTCCCACCTCGGCCCTGAGCCGCACGAACTCCGCGTCGGCCCGGGTGCCGATCTGGTCGCGGCCGGCCGGCAGCGTGACCGGCAGCTCCGAGCGGACCCGGCCGGGGTTGCGGGCGAGCACCACGACCCGGTCGCCCAGGTAGACGCTCTCGTCGATGTCGTGCGTGACCAGCAGGATCGTCATGCCCTCGGCCCGGTGCACCTGCAGGACCAGGTCCTCCAGGTCCTCGCGGGTCTGCGCGTCGACCGAGCCGAACGGCTCGTCCATCAGCATCAGCGCCGGCCGGTAGGCCAGCGCGCGGGCGATCGACACCCGCTGCTGCATCCCGCCCGACAGCTGCCACGGGTACTTGCCCGCCGCGTCCTTGAGGCCGACCGACGCGAGCGCCTCGACGGCGCGGGCGCGGCGCTCGGCCTTGCCGAGCCCGCGGCGGCGCAGCGGCAGCGCCACGTTGTCGCGCACCGTCAGCCACGGCAGCAGCGAGCGGCTGTAGTCCTGGAACACCACGGCCAGGTCGTCGGGCACGCCGTCGATGGGCGCGCCCTTCAGCACGACCTTGCCCTCGCTCGCCGGGATGAGCCCCGCGATGCAGCGCAGCAGCGTCGACTTGCCGCACCCCGAGGGCCCGACGATCGTGACCAGCTCGCCCTCGCCGACCTTCAGGTCGATGCCGTCCAGGACGCGGTGCGCCCCGTAGGAATGGCCCAGTCCGGATATCTCCAGCATCGCGCTCACCGTACCTCGGGCTCGTCGTACATCGCGGCGTTGTCGGCCGCCACACGAACACTGACGATGAAGGGCCCGTCGTGGGTGAGGGCCTCTTCCAGCGCGGCGTCCACGTCGGCGGCGTCGGCCACCGCCCGGCCGGGGCAGCCGAGCCCCCGGGCGAGGGTGACGAAGTCGATGCCGGAGATGTCGGCGCCCGGGATCGAGTCCAGGCCGATCCGCCGGCCGAGCCCCCGGATCGCGCCGTACCCGCCGTTGTCGAGGACGATCACCGTCATCGGCAGCCGGCGCTGCGCGGCCGTCCACAGCGCCTGCACCGAGTACATGATCGCCCCGTCGCCGAGCACGCAGACGATCCGCTCGCCGGAGGAGGCGAGCGCGCGGCCGACCCCCATCGGCAGGCTCCAGCCGAGGACGCCGCTGCCCATGGTGAGGAACGAGCCGGGCCTGCTGAACGGCAGCCGGGCGTGGAACACGTCCCGGTGGCTCGGGATCTCCTCCACGACGACGGCGTCCTCGGGCAGCCGCTCGCGCAGCGACTCGATCACCAGCGCGGCGTCGATCGGGTCGGAGGCCTGCGGCCGGGAGAGCCGCTCCCGCGGCCCGGGCGTGGGCCGGTCGGCCTTCTCGACCAGTTCCAGCAGGCCCGCCACCCCCGCCCGGACGGTGGTGAGCACGCTGGTGCCGACCGGCGCCCACGCGGTCTGGGACGGGTCGCAGTCGAAGTGGAACAGCCGCGCGCCCTCCGGGATGTACCGGCCCTCGCTGTGCACGTGGTAGTTGAACACCGGCGCGCCGAGCACCAGCACGACGTCGTGCCCCTCCAGGCGCGCGGCGAGCTGGTCGCGGACCGGCGGCAGGAACCCCTGGAACAGCGCGTGGTCCTCAGGGAAGCCGGACCGCCCCGACAGCGGGCTGATCCACACCGGCGCGCAGGCGCGCTCGGCCAGTTCCACCACGAGGGACGTCGCGTCCTCGTCCTCCACGCCGTGCCCGACGACGATGACGGGGCTCTCGGCGCCGTTGAGCGCGTCGGCGGTCTCCCGCAGCCCGGCGGGGTCGGGCGCGAACGCGGCCCGGACCTCCCGGTGCGGGATCGGCTCGGCCGGCCGGTCCCAGTCGTCCTCGGGCACCGACAGGAAGACCGGCCCGCGCGGCGGGGTCATCGCCACCTGGTAGGCCTCGGCGAACGCGGCCGGGACGTCCTCGGCGCGCGCCGTCTGCCGGCTCCACTTCACGTAGGGGCGGGGGAACGTCTCGGGCTCGTCCGCGCCGAGGAACGGCCGGGTCGGCAGCATCGCCCGGGTCTGCTGCCCGGCCACGATGACCATCGGGACCCGGTCGCGGTAGGCGTTGAACACCGCGCCGAGGGCGTGCCCGACGCCGCCGGCGGAGTGCAGGTTCACCAGGGCCGGGGTGCCCTTCGCGAGGGCGTGGCCCGCGGCCGCGCCGACCGCCACGATCTCCTGCAGGCCGAGGACGTAGTCGAAGTCCTCCGGGAAGTCGCGGAACATCCGCAGCTCGGTGGAGCCGGGGTTGCCGAAGACGGTGGTCATCCCGGCCCTCCGGCAGAAGTCGAACACCGCGTCCCGGACGGTGAACTCCGTCGTCATTGATCCGCCTTTCGCGCGCCGCGGTGCCAGCGAAGGAACCGTCGCTCCACCGCGAGCAGAATCGTGTTGAACAGGTAGCCGAGGATGCCGAGCAGCACGATCACCGACCACAGGGTCGGCAGGTCGGACTGGCTCTGCGCGTTGGTCAGCTCGAAGCCGAGGCCGTCGGTCGTGCCCGGGAGCAGCTCGGAGAAGACCATGAGGATCAGCGACAGCGACAGCGCCAGCCGCACCCCCGCGAAGATCTTCGGCAGCGACGCCGGGAGGATGACGAACCTGATCCGCTCGAACGCCGACAGCCGGAACGCCTCGGCCGTGGCCATCTGCATCTGGTCGACGCTGCGCGCCCCGTCGGCGGTATTGAGCAGGATGGGCCAGATGGCGCTGAAGATGATGGACGCCACCTGCATCTGCGTGCCGAACTCGAAGAGCACGATGAACACCGGCACGAGGGTGGGCGGCGGGATGACCCGCGCGAACTGCAGCAGCGGCTCCAGGTAGGCGAGGACGCGCTCCGAGCGGCCGAGCGCGATGCCGAGGACGACCCCGGCGACGACGCACGCCGCCAGCGAGAACGCCATCCGGGCCAGGCTGGGCGCGATGGAGTCGCCGGCCTCGGCGTTGAGGAACAGGTGGCTCGGCGGGCCGGAGAACCACAGGTCCCGCATCCGCTCGGCGATCTTGGAGGGCGGGGGGAAGAACGGGCTGTCGGAGGCGCGGGTCGCCGCCTCCCAGCAGGCGATGAGGACGGCCAGCGGGAGCCAGCGGTGCAGCACCCCGCGGGCCAGCCGCCCGGCCCGCCCGCCGCGCCGGGCGGCGGGCGCGGTGAGGGTCGCCGCCGTCACGATGCACCACTCCTTTGCGCCTTGTGCCAGCGGAACGCGCGGTTCTCGGCCTGCACCAGCAGGGTGTCGATGACCAGGCCGAGGCAGCCGGCCCACAGCGTCCCGGCGAGGACGTCGCGGGTGCCGTCGGGGGCGGTGCCGGCCTGGGCGATGAACATGCCGAGGCCGTCGCCGAAGCCGGAAAGGATCTCGGTGCCGACGGCGAGGATGAGGGCGATCGAGGCGGCCAGCCGCACGCCGGTCGCGATGAAGGGCGCGGCGCTCGGCAGCGAGACCCGCAGCAGCACCTGGATCCGGCCGAACCCGAAGCTGCGCAGGGTCTCCTTGGCCGTGGGGTCGACGTCGTCCAGTCCGTACATGGTGTTGAACAGGATCGGCCAGCTGCAGGCGTAGACGATGAGCGGCACCTCCATGTTGAGCCCGGAGCCGAGGACCAGCCCGGCCAGCGGGATCAGCGCGACGGAGGGGATCGGCCGCAGGAACTCCACGATCGCGCGGACCGCCGTGTTCACCGCCGGGACGCTCCCGAGCAGCAGCCCGAGCGGGACGGAGATCGCGATGGCGAGGAGCATCCCGAGCGCCCACGCGGTGAGCGTCACCCGCACGTTGAACAGGAAGGTGGTATCGCCGAACAGTTCGAGCGCGCGGCCGGTGATGCTGGAGGCCGGGGGCAGATAGGAACGGTCCACAATCCCGGCCCGCCCGAGGGCCTCGCTCGCCAGGAACAGGACCGCCACCCCGGCGGCCCCCCGCGCCCACTTGCCGGGACGCGAGAGGCCGCGGGGCGGCGTCGTCTGGTTGGCCATGGAGGAATCAGCGTCCCGCCGTCACGACGTCGGCTGGAAGAGGATCGTCTTCATGTCCGGCTTCTGCTGGAGCAGCTTCTCGGTGCTCATCAGGTCGACGATCCGCTGCATGCGCGTGGCGTTCAGCGAGGTCGAGTAGCCGGGCATGGTGATCACCTTGGCCACCTGCGCGTCGATCTTGGAGTAGCTCGGCAGCACCTCCTCGACGCGCTTGCGGTCGCCGGCCGCGATCTTCTGCGCGGCGATGATGGCGCGCTGGAACGCCGCGGCGGTCTTCGGGTTCTTCTTGACGAAGTCCTGCGTGCTGACGTAGCCGCTGATCGGGGTGTCGGTGATCGGCTCGGTGCCGCCGTCGACGGCGACCCGCGCGCCGAGCTTCTTCTCGGTGTCGGAGGAGAAGGGCTCCACGGTGTGGATGGCGTCGACCTGCCCCTTCTCCAGGGCGGTGGCCATCTGCGGGAAGGGCACCTGGACGTACTTGACCTTCGACGGGTCGACGTTGTTGGCCTTGAGGATCGCGTCCAGCGTGAGCGACTGGATGTTGTTCAGGATGTTGACCGCGACCTTCTTGCCCTCCAGGTCCTTGGGGGCCTTGATCGAGGACTTGGGCATGACCAGCACGTCCATCATGTGCGAGGTCATGGTGGTGCCCTCGGCCAGGATGCTCAGCTTGAGCGCGCCCTTCTCGTTGGCCTGCAGGAACGAGACGTAGTTGGCGCCGGAAATGACGTCGACCTCGCCCTTGGACAGCGCGGGCAGCGCCAGGGTGCTCTGCGCGATCGGCTTGATCTTGACGGTCAGCCCCTCCTTCTGGAAGAGCTTCTCCTTCTGCGCGATGTAGACGGCGGCGCTGTCCACCAGCGGCAAGGCGGCGACCGTCACGGTCTTCTTCTCGAGTCCGTTGCCGCCGCCGGAGTCGTCCGAGCCTCCGCAGGCGGCGGTGAGGGACGCGACCAGGGCGAGGGCGCTGAGCAGCGCGAAAAGACGTCTGGATTGCCGCATGGGCACTCCTTAACTCAACAGGGGGAAGTTGCTTCGGCAGGGGTCGGGCAAAGCAGGGCATGTGAGCCAGGGGGAACGACTGCAGCCACCACTCCCGCCGCGCCTGAAGATCACGTGCGTCGGGAGAGTATCGCGGACTGGGCGTCTTGGGGGGTTTGGCTCCGAATTGCGTGACTCTCTTGTGTCCTGGCGAAGTCCAGCGGCCAATGCCGGGCGGAGCGTGTCTCCGCTGCTGGGGACGGTGGCCGGAGGGCGGGCCGGCGGGCTCGCGGCCGACCGGCCCTACTGCCGGGTAGGCGTTCCGGATGGCGTTCGATATGGCGTCGAATAAGCGCCGTATTCCCCTTGTGTTACGGGGTTCTCGCGCTTGTTGTGACAATCGATCGCCGGTCGAATGCGGAGTGTGAGCGGCTCGGACGGCGCCGGGCGGAGGGGGCCGGCCGATCGGGGGGCCGGCGCGGGGGGAGCAGGTGAGCTTACGGTACGAGGTCGCCCAATTACAGAACGTCCGGGCGCGGAGAGTGACATTCCATACTCGCGGAAACGGACATATAGGCATGAACCTACGATTGCCGCATTGGTCCCTATGGTCTCGCATATGGTCCTTTGCGGCCTATCCGTGGATGTGCTGCAATGTCGTGCGCCGGAGGTGGAGACGATGTTGCTTTAACCCTTCGCGCCGATGGGGCTACGGAGTGTGTGCGGCATCGTGAGGGAGAGGGTGTTGACGGCGGATGCAACCAAGCGACGTGGGTCGCGACCGTGCTCGGCCTGGTGACGTCGAGGTGCAGTCGGACCAGCCGGCACGGTCAGAGGGCCCGCCGCGACCGGGCGGGCGGCTCCGCCTGCGCAACTGGCGGGTGCCGCAGCGCCTGATCGTGCTGATCCTGGTCCCCACGCTCGCCGCCGTCGTGCTGGCCGGCCTGCGGATCTTCGACTCGGTCGAGAAGGCGCAGAGTTACGGCCGCGTCGAGCACATGGCGGAGCTCGGCGAGGGCATCGCCCAGTTCGTCCAGGAGTTCACCGCCGAGCGCGACGAGGCCGTCGAGTACATCACCGCCGGCCGGCCGGCCTCCATGCAGCAGGCCCTGCAGGCCCAGCAGCAGCGGACCGACGCGCAGGTCGCGCCGGTGCGCACCGCCGCGTCCCGCATCGGCGGCTCCTACGGGGCCGAGGCCGTCCGCGACGCCACCGCGGTCGACAGCCGGCTCGACGGCGTCAAGGCGCTGCGCTCCCTGGTGACCGGGACCAAGGTCCCGGCCTTCATCGTCCTGCAGAAGTACACCGACTCCGCGCAGGAGATGATCGCCGTCCTGGACGGGATCTCGCAGAACGTCGCCGACGACCGGCTCGCGGAGTCCAGCCGGGCGCTCGGCGCGCTGGCCCGCGCCAAGGAGGCCGTCTCCCGCGAGCGCGCCATCCTGCTCATCGGCGCGCGGGAGGGACGGCTCGTCACCGACGAGCTGAACCAGCTCACCGCGGCGCGCGCGCAGGAGGACAGCGAGCTCGCCGCCTTCCGCGACTCCGCGTCCCTGGAGCAGACCCAGCGGTACGAGGACACCGTCGTCGGACCCAAGATCGACCAGGCCCGTGACGTGCGGCAGCGGGTGATCGCGGCGGCGAGCGCGAACGGCGGCCTGCTGCCCGGCGCGCTGCGGTCCACCCGCGCGGCCAAGACGATGCGCACGGCGATGACCTCGATGGTCGACCAGATGCGCCAGGTCGAGCAGCGGCTCGCCGCCGAGATCCGCGCGCACAGCGACGAGCAGGGCACGTCCGCGCGCAACGCGACGATCCTCGACTCGGCGCTCGTCGCCGTGCTGCTGGTCATCGTGCTGCTGATCACCATCGTGATGGCCCGGTCGCTGGTGCGCCCGCTGCGCCGGCTGCAGTCCGGCGCGCTGGAGGTCGCCAGCACCCGGCTGCCCGGGCTGGTCGACCGGCTGCGCGACCCCGAGGCGGCCGCCGGCGGCATCGAGGTCGCCCCGATCGAGATCGACTCCACCGACGAGATCGGCCAGGTCGCGCGCGCCTTCGACGAGGTCCACCGCGAGGCGGTCCGGCTCGCGGCCGACGAGGCCGTGCTGCGCGGCAACATCAACGCGATGTTCGTCAACCTGTCGCGGCGCAGCCAGTCGCTGATCGAGCGGCAGCTGCGGCTGATCGAGGAGCTGGAGCAGAGCGAGCGCGACGAGGAGCAGCTCGGCAGCCTCTTCCGGCTGGACCACCTCGCCACCCGCATGCGCCGCAACTGCGAGAACCTGCTGGTCCTCGGCGGCCAGGAGCAGGCGCGCCGGTGGAACAAGCCCGTCCCGCTGATCGACGTCGTCCGCGCCTCGCTGTCGGAGGTCGAGCAGTACGAGCGGGTGGCGCTGCGCGTCCAGGGCGACATGACCGTCGCCGGACCCGTCGTCAACGACCTCGTCCACCTGCTGGCCGAGCTGGTGGAGAACGCCCTGGTGTTCTCCTCCGAGCACACCAAGGTCACCGTCTCCGGGCAGCTGCTCAGCGGCGGCGGCTCCATGCTCCAGATCACCGACAACGGCGTCGGGATGTCGCCGGAGGAGCTGGAGCAGGCGAACTGGCGGCTGGCGAACCCGCCCGTCATCGACTTCTCCGCCGCCCGGCGCATGGGCCTGTTCGTGGTCGGCCGCCTGGCCGTCCGGCACGGCATCCGGGTCGAGCTGCGGGCCGCGCAGGGCGGCGGGCTCACCGCCTTCGTCGTGCTGCCGGACGCGGCCGTCACCCCGGGCGAGCCCGCCGGCGTTGGCGCGCGAGGCCTCGGTGCCCGCGACAGCGGCGCCCACGGCCAGCTCGCCGCGCTCACCACGACGGGGGCCGAACCGCCCTCCGCCGGTGCGAGCGGCGCGTTCCGCCAGGACGACTACGGTCCCGCCGCCGGGCTCGGCGCGGGCACCGGCGGCAACCCGATGGTCGGCCACACCGGTCCGCTGCGGCCGCTGCGCGGCGCCACCGGGCCGCAGCCGGCGATGGGCTCGCCCTACCCGCCGCCCGACGGCAGCGGACCCCAGTCGCCCCTCTCGACCGGGCCGCTGACCCCGGCCGCGGGCACCGGGGCGCACGCGGCCGGCACGGGGGCGCACGCCGCGTTCCCGAACACCGGCCCGCTGCCTGCCGTCCCGCCGCCCCCGCGCGAGCCCGCCGACGCCGCGCCGCCGGAGGCCCCGGCCGGCACCCCCGGCGACCGGCCCGCACCGCGCGACCTGCCCGTCCGCCGTCCCGGCGCCCAGCTGCACGGCCGGCAGGCCGACACCGGGCCGCGGGACAACGTGTTCGAGCCCCCGAGCGAACGGACGCAGCAGCCCGCGGCCAACGGGTTCCGCGACGCGGCCGACCGGCGCACCGGTCCGCTGCCCGTGGTCCCCGAGGCCCAGCCCGTGGTGCCCGAGCCGGGCGCCCGCCGGCAGCAGATCCCCTGGGAGACCGGACCGCTCGAGCAGGTCCCCGGGGAGGGGCCGCGAGGCGACGGCTCCCGCAACGGGGCGCCCGCCGGCAGGCCCGGCGGGGGAGGACCGCAGCGGTCCCGGGACGCCGTCCCGGAGCACCGCGGCGCCGACCCGTCCGGCTACGAGCCGAACGGCTACGACCAGGGCGGCTACGACCAGGGCGGCTACGAATCGAACGGCTACGAGCAGGGCGGCTACGAGCAGCCCGCTCCCGCCGCGCGGCAGGCGCCGCAGGCCGCGTCCGCCGGACCGAGGCGGCCGCGGGTGCCGGAGCGTTCGCCGATCTTCGATGCGATGCAGTCGGAATGGTTCCAGCGCCGGACGGGAGGGGACGTGGGCGAGGATCCGGTCAAGGGCTGGGAGTCTCCGGCGGACGAGGGCTTCCGCGCGGCCGAGGCCGCCCGCGAGCCCGTCGCGAGCAGCCGCACGCAGGTCGGGCTGCCCAAGCGCGTCCCCGGAAAGAACCGCATCCCCGGGGCGGTGGGCCGCACCCCGGCCGCCGCGGGCGGGCAGCCCCAGCCGGCGGCGCAGCCGCCGGCGGCCGCCGGACGGACGCAGCCGGTGCCGCGCCCCGGCGGGCCCGTCCAGGACCAGCAAGCGTCCGGCCAGTCGGCCGACGTCGTGCGCAACCGTTTCGCGAGCCTGCAGCGCGGCGTCCATCGGGGCCGCAACGAGGCACGGGGCGGGGGCACGTCAGGTGAGGTGCCGTCACAGGGTGACGGCGAGACAGGAGGCACCCGGTGAGCGGGCAGGATCTCAACTGGTTGGTGACGAACTTCGCGGACCGTGTCGCGAAGGTCGCGCACGCCGTCGTGGTCTCCTCCGACGGATTGCCGATGGCCTACTCGGCGGGCTTCCCGCCCGAGCGGGCGGACCAGCTCTCGGCGATCGCCTCGGGGTTGATGAGCCTGACCCAGGGCGCGGCGAAGATCTTCGACGCGGGCGGTGTGAACCAGACGGTCGTGGAGATGGACCGCGGCCTGCTGTTCGTCATGTCGATCGCGAACGGGTCGGTGTTCGCGGTGCTGGCGGCGCCCGACTGCGACCTTGGGCTCGTCGCGTACGAGATGACGCTGCTGGTGGAGCGGGTCGGCCGGGTGCTGACCCCGGCGCTGCGCGCGCAGGAGCCGCAGCAGCCCTACGGCGGCCCCTCGGTGACCGAGATGGGCGCCGGGCCCGCCCGCTTTTGACCGTGACTGACTCTGACGGAGGTCGGCGACATGGATCGAGGCAGTCCCTTCGGAGGCGGTCCGGGAGTGCCCGGGCGCTGGCCCGGTGAGCCGCGCTCGGTGCAGGACCGGCCGGCCGGGCGGGACGAGGGCGACAGCAGCTCGCTGGTGCGCCCGTACGCGGTGACCGGCGGGCGCACCAAGCCGCGCTACGACCTGGCGATCGAGGCGCTGGTCACCGCCGCGCCCTACCCGCCGCGCGACGTGTCCATGCTGACCCCGGAGTACCGGGCGATCATGGACCTGTGCCGGTCGGCCCGCTCGGTGGCCGAGGTGTCCGCGCTGCTGCGCATGCCGCTCGGCGTGGCCCGGGTGCTCGTCGCGGACATGGCCATGGAAGGGCTCCTGCGCCTGCACCAGTCGACCCCCACGACGGCCGGCGGCCAGCCGGACCTCCGCTTGCTAGAAAGGGTGCTCAGTGGCCTTCGGAAGCTCTGACCAGGTCCCGCCCCCGGGGCCGCACGGACCCGAGGCCGAGCTGACCTCGGTAAAGATCGTCGTCGGCGGCGGGTTCGGCGTCGGCAAGACCACCTTCGTCGGGTCGGTCTCGGAGATCATGCCGCTCACCACCGAGGCGGTGATGACCGCGGCCAGCGCCGACGTGGACGACCTGTCGGCCGTCCCGGACAAGACGACCACCACGGTCGCGATGGACTTCGGCCGCGTGTCGCTGGACAGCGAGCTGATCCTGTACCTGTTCGGCACCCCGGGGCAGCACCGCTTCTGGTTCATGTGGGACGACCTGGTGCGCGGCGCGATCGGCGCGGTCGTGCTGGTCGACACCCGGCGGCTGGAGGACTGCTTCGCGGCGGTCGACTACTTCGAGGAGCTCGGCCTGCCGTTCGTGGTGGGCGTCAACGGGTTCCACGGCGAGTTCCAGTACGCGGTCGAGGACATCCGCGACGCGCTGTCGATCAGCGCGCACGTGCCGATCGTGCAGTGCGACGCGCGCAGCCGCGAGTCCACCAAGCAGGTGCTGATCACGCTGGTGCAGCACGCGATGTCGGTGCACGGCGTCGGCGCGCAGGCCGCCGCTCCCGCGCCGCCCGCCGCCCCCGGCGGCCAGCTGGGCTCGGCGTCGCCGAGCTGGACCTGACGCCGGCCCGGATCCCGGGCCGGCTCCGCCGCCCCGCCCGGCCGGTGTCGGGTGTCCCACACCGCCCGTGGTTACGGTCGCGTAATTTGTGTGCACGATGCATGATTGTCCGACGTGACCGACATTGAACCAGTGCCAGGGCTTGCGATGGACGAACTGGAGAAGATCCGTACGTACGTGGCCATCGGCGACAGCTTCACCGAAGGCCTGAACGATCCCTACCCCGGCGAGAACGACCGTTTCCGCGGCTGGGCCGACCGGCTCGCCGAGCATCTGGCCGAGCACGGCCCCGGCCTGCGCTACGCCAACCTCGCGGTGCGCGGCAAGCTCGTCCGCCAGATCGTGGAGGAGCAGGTGCCGCCGGCCGTCGAGCTGGCGCCCGACCTGGTGACCTTCTGCGCCGGCGGCAACGACATGATCCGCCCCGGCGCCGACCCCGACGCGCTGGCGGTCGTCTTCGACGACGCCGTCCGGCGGCTGCGCGGCACCGGCGCCCGCGTGGTGGTCTTCACCGGGTTCGACACCCGCGGGCTGCGCACCGGCGGCCGCATCCGCGGCAAGGCCGCCACCTACAACATGCACCTGCGCGCGATCGCCGACCGCCGCGGCTGCTCGGTCGTCGACCTGTGGTCGCTGCGGATCTTCAACGACCCGCGCGCCTGGTACGAGGACCGGCTGCACCTGTCGCCCGAGGGGCACCGCCGCATGGCGCTGTTCGTCGCCGGCGTCATCGGCGTCCCGGTGAAGGGCGACTGGCGCGAGCCGTGGCCGCCCCCCGAGCCGGCCGACTGGCTCTCCTCGCGCCGCGAGGACCTGCACTGGGCCCGCGCCTACCTCCTCCCGTGGATCGGCCGCCGCGCCACCGGCCGCTCCTCCGGCGACGGCCGCGGCCCCAAGCGCCCGTCCCTGACGGAGCCGGGCGAACGCTAGCGGGCGGGGCGGGGGGACCCGTGCCGCGCGGCCGGGGGACTCGGGGGCTCGTCCCCCCGGTCGAGTTCGCGGGCGGGGTTCGGGGCGCTCGCGCGGTCGTCCGCCGACAGCGCCGCCTCGAGCGTCGCCTGGACGGGGATGCGGCGGTGCAGTCCGGTGATCTCCAGGGTGCGGCGGACGATGGGCCGGGGGCCGGCCAGGGTCAGGCTGCCCCCGGCGGCCGTGGCCGCCTTGTAGCAGCCGACGATGACCGACAGGCCCTGGGAGTCCATGAACTCCAGGTCCGCGAGGTCGAGGATGAGGTGGTCGCCGTGCTCGCGGCGGGCGGCGTCCAGGCGCCGGCGCAGCTCGTCCGAGCCGGCGATATCGAGCTCGCCGCGCAGCCGCACGACGGCGCGGCCGGCGTGCGAGCGGGCGGTCACTTCAAGTGGTGGCACCGGGGGGTTCCCCCTCCTGTCAGCAGGCGTCCGCCGGAACGGGTGCCCGGCAGACGTTTTCCATATGACAACTATCGCCGAGGAGAGGCCGTGTGCCAACCCGGCGCGACGGGGTGTGCGTGATCGCGCCGGGTCGTAGGGTGCTTGCCAGACGTGACGTCCCCGCCCCGCCGCATAGGAGAAGGACCAGGTGCGTTCCCCCCGGCTGCCGGACCATCTCGAGCTGCTGCTCACCGAGGAGCCCGTGCTCGACGTGTACGCCCACGGACCGTGGCGCGTGCCCGACGGGCTTTACGAGCGGATGCGGGAGCGGGCGGTCGCCTACAACGCCGATCCGCGGGCGGCGCTGCTGTCGCGGCGGCTGAGCGACTTCTACGGGGAGGGGACGAGCGCGGCGGGCGCCGAGCAGTGGTCGCTGCTGACGTTCCTGCTCGGCGCGTCGGCGGTGCGCGGCGGGTCGCGCGGGGACGTCGACTACGAGGTGCTGTCGGACTTCCTGGCGACGCCGGAGCCGGCCGTCCGGGATCCGGCCGCGTGGTTCACCCAGGGCGGGCGGTGGCGCCCGCCGGGCCTGTGGCTGCCCGAGCCGGCCGGTGACGACCGCGAGCTGCGCGCGGCGATGCTGGCGCTGGCCCGCGACGGGCTGGACGTCTTCGACGGCCTGGAGCCGCTGGAGCCGCGCCGCCGGGCGCTGATCGGCCTGTTCGACCGGCGGGCCGCCGACCCGGAGCTGCTCGAACTGGACCTGACCGTCCCGCAGGAGCGGCTGGAGGAGTCGTGGGCCGCCGGCCTGACCGACGAGGAGCTGGCGGCCCTGCCGGAGCTGTCCGGGCCCGTCGGGTACCTGGGCTGGGCGTGTGAGGGCCTGGACGCGGCGCACGCGCGGCTGGCGGAGGCCGTCCTGGACGGCGACGGCGCGGACGCCGCGCTGGCCAAGGTGCTGCTGGCGGCCGAGGCCACGGCCGTCCCCGCGGAGCTGTCGGTCGCGCTGGGGATCGACCGCTACCAGGCCCTGGAGGAACGGTTCCGCGCCGTCCGCAGCGGGTTCTCCGTCGAGGCGTGGCAGCAGGACGTGCGCGCGTGGCTGGCGCGGGGCCTGGTCGCCGGCGAGGCGGACGCGGCGCGGGCCTGGCTGGACATGGCGGTCCGGATCACCGGCGCCGTGCAGGGCCTGCCGGACGCGGCGACGAGCCCGCGCTGCCGCGTCCCGGTGCGCCCGTTCCAGTCCGATCTGCGGCGGTTGTTCGCCGCGCGCCGCGTCGCCAACCCGCTGGTCGCCGTGTTCGCCCCGGACGCGCACGGGGAGACGCGCACGGAGGATTCGCCCGCTCCCGCCGAAGCCCCCGACGACGCGCTGGTCGGGCAGCCGGAGCTGGCGCGTGCGGTCCAGGACGCGCTCGCGGCGCGGCTGGCGGGGGAGCGGCCCGTCCGGCTGCTGATCGCCGGCCCGGAGGGCACCGGCAAGGGCACCGCCGCCGAGCTGCTGGAACGGCGGCTCGCCGCGGGCGGCGCCGTGCGCGAGGCGTTGTGGATCTCCGACCAGGTGTTCGCCTCGCTGAGCGTCAGCGACGCCGCCCTCTGGCTGCAGGCCCGCGTCCGCGACTGCGTCGAGGGCCGGATGCTGCTGGTCATCGACGACCTGGAGCGGCTGGTCACCTACGAGCGGTGCGGCGCGGCGGCGGTCGAGGAGCTGCGCCGGCTCATGGGCCGCTCGCCGCGCCTCGACGTCGTCGCGCTCTGCCGTCCGGGCGGTGACCGGCGGCTGTTCGACGCCAACCCGGCGCTCGTCCGGGCGTTCGACGTGGCCCGCACGCACGACTTCGCCGACGGCGACTTCGCCGAGCTGTTCACCCGGGCCGTGCTGGCCCGCGGCGCCGCCGAGCTCGCCGTCGTCGCCGCGACCGCCGGGGTGCTGCTCAGCCGCACGCCGCCGCTGCTGAACCTGCGCGGCGCTCGGCTGGCCGAGCACACCGCGGCGCAGTGCGTCGCGTCCGCGCGGGCCCGCGCCGACGGCGGCGACCCGGAGGTCACCGCCGCGGACCTGCCGCAGCGGCTCATCCCCGGCCGTCCCGCCGAGACCGACCCGTTCGCCGAACTGGCCGCCTGCGCCGGGATCGCGCCGGTCAAACGCGAGGTGGACGCGCTGGTCGCCGAGGCCAAGGCGGCCCGGCTGCGCCGCGAGGCGGGCATGGCGCTCGCCGCCCGCCCGCGGAACCTGGTCTTCACCGGCAACCCCGGCACCGGCAAGACGAAGGTCGCGCGGATCCTCGGCCGGATCTACGCCGGGCTCGGCGTCCTGTCGTCCGGGCACATGGTGGAGGTGGAGCGCGCCGACCTGCTCGGCGAGTACGCCAGCGAGAGCGTGCTGCGGGTGCGCCGCGCCGTGGAGCAGGCGCTCGGCGGCGTCCTGGTCGTCCGGGACGCGCACGCGTTCGTCGCGGCGGCCGTGGACGCCGCGCGCGGCCGGGAGGTCCTGGACGTGCTGCTGACCACCGTCCAGGCGCACACCGACGACCTCGTGGTGGTGCTGACCGGGCCGCAGGCGGAGATGAACGGGCTGCTGAAGTCCCATCCCGACCTCGCCGCGCTGTTCCCCCGGACGGTCCCCTTCCCCGACCTCACCGACGACGAGCTGGTGCAGGTCTTCGCGGCCAAGGCCGCCGACGGCGGGTTCGCGCTGGCCCCCGGCGTGCTCGACAAGGTGCGGGCGCTGGCCCAGGCCGCGCCGCGCGACCACGGCTTCGGCAACGCCCGCATCATGATCCACCTGCTGGACCGGGCGGTGGCGATGCAGGGCCGCCGGGTGCTCGCCGACGGGATCGTCGACGAGACCGAGTCGCTCGACGAGATCCTGCCCGAGGACGTTCCGGACACCCTCGGCCGCGGCGGCGGGGACGTCTCGGCCGACCCGCTCGGCGAGATCGGCCGCCTGATCGGCCTCAAGGACATCAAGCGGCAGGTGGACGCGCTGGTCGCCGCGTCCCGCGCCGAGCAGATGCGCCGCGACGCGGGAGTGCCGCTGACCGTCCCGACCCGGCACATGGTGTTCATGGGCAACCCCGGCACCGCGAAGACGACCATCGCGCGGCTGATCGCGGCCGTGTACGCGCGGCTCGGCCTGCTGTCGTCCGGCCACCTGGTCGAGGTGACCCGCGCCGACCTCGTCGCCGAGTTCATCGGGCAGACCGCGCCGCGGGTGCGCGCCGCCGTCGAGCGGGCCCTCGGCGGCGTGCTGTTCATCGACGAGGCGTACGCGCTGACCTCGGCGGGCGGCGGCGACCAGCGCGACTTCGGCCACGAGGCGATCGCCGAGCTGCTGCGGCTCATGGAGGAGCACCGTGCCGACCTGGTCGTCATCGTGGCCGGCTACGACGCGGAGATGGAGCGCTTCCTGAAGTACAACCCGGGCCTGGAGTCCCGCTTCCCGCAGATCCTGCGCTTCCCCGACTACTCCGACGACGAGCTGGTCACGATCTTCGAGCTGATGGCGGCGACGGCCGGCTTCACCCTCGCCGCCGGCGTGCCCGCCGCGCTGCGCCGGCTCGTCGCCGCCCAGCCGCGCGGCTCCTCCTTCGGCAACGCCCGCCTCGTCCGCAACCTGCTGGACGCCGCGATCTCCCGCCAGGCGCAGCGCATCACCGCCGCCCACGACGAGGACCCCGCCGCCACCGACTCCGCCGAGATCCGCCTCCTCCGCCCCGAGGACCTCCCCGAGAGCCCCCCGACCGGCACCGACCCCAACAGGTTCGGCCCCTATCTCTAGGGCGAGTAAGCGCGGGACTGGAGGGTGTAGAGGTCGGCGTAGAGGCCGCCCTGGGCCATGAGGGCGGCGTGGTCGCCCTCCTCGATGACCTTGCCGCGCTCCAGGACGTAGATGCGGTCGGCGAAGCGGACGCTGGCGAGGCGGTGGGTGATGAGCAGGACGGTGCGCCCGGCGGCGTGGTCGCGGATCCGGTCGAACAGCAGGTGCTCGGCGCGGGCGTCGAGGCTGGCGGTGGGCTCGTCGCAGATCAGCAGCGGCGCGTCCCGGTAGAAGCCGCGGGCCACGGCGAGCCGCTGCCACTGGCCGCCGGACAGCTCGGCGCCGCCCTCGAAGCGCCGGTCCAGGAGGGTGTCGTAGCCGCGGGACAGGTCCGCGACGACCTCCTCGGCGCCGGACGCGCGGGCGGCGGCGAGCACGCCGGGATCCTCGGGTTCGCCGGTGCGGTGCCGGGGCCCGCGGCCCATGGTGATGTTCTGCCGGGCGGTCATGGGCCAGTGGGTGTACTCCTGCGCGATGACGGCGACGCGGCTCCACACCTCGTGCGGCCGGACGGCGGTGAGGGGGACGTCGTCCCAGAGGACCTCGCCGCCGTCCGGGTCGTAGAGGCCGGCCATGATCCGGGAGAGGGTCGTCTTGCCGGACCCGTTCTCGCCGACGAGCGCGACGACCTCGCCGCGGCGCATCTCCAGCGAGACGCCGCGGAGCGACGGGGCGTCCGAGCCGGGGTAGGTGAAGGTGACGTCGCGGACCTGGATCCGGGCGAACGCGGCGGGCAGGTCGGCGGGCGGGTCAGGGCGCGCGTCGGGGCGCGCGTCGGCGTCGCGCGCCGGGAGGGCGCGGTGCGGGATCCTGGCCTCGGCGGCGTCGCAGAAGGCCAGGTAGTCGCCGAAGTACAGGCCCTCCTCGTAGCACTGGTTCACCGCGAACACGAGGTTGGCCAGGGACGTCTGCCCGCTCCTGATCGCCAGGACGGCGGTGCCGGCGACCGCCAGCGGCACCCAGCCCCGCCACAGCATCAGCCCGAGCGCGACGTAGACGCCGGCGGTCGCGACGCCCTTCAGCACGTCTCCGGTGATCTTCACGAAGGTCTGCCGGCGGGCCAGGTCGAGCTCGACGCGGCGCTGGTGGGCGGCGAACCGGTCGTACTCGGCGAGCAGGAACGGCCGCATGGTGAACGCGCGGACCTCGGCGGCGTGCCGCCGCTCGGTCATCAGGCCGGACAGGATCCATTTGCGGCGGGCCACGCCGACCAGCGCGAGCATCGTCGCGTAGCGCATCCGGGCGCTGCGCACCGAAGCCCAGCCCTCCGGGACCGCGGTCAGCAGGAGCAGCGGAAGCAGCAGCGGGTGCAGGACGCCGAGGGTGCCGGCGGCGGCGGCCATGCCGACGGTGCCGGTCAGGACGTCCACGGCGTGCTGGACGACCTGCGGCGCGGCGTTCATCCCGCGGGTCTCGGCGCGCTGCAGGTCGTCCAGGAACTTCGAGTCGTCGAGCGCGGTCAGGTGCGCCGCCGTGGTGGCCTCGTAGAGCCGCAGCTCGACCAGCCGCTGGACCTGCGGTTCCAGCCGGGCCTGCGTCCAGCCGGCGGCGGCCTGGAGCCCGGACCGCAGCGCCACCGAGGCCGCGACGAGCGCCAGCGACGGCAGCGCGTCGCGGACCCGGCCGGGCGTCGGCCCGGCACTGAACAGCGCGGTGAGCACGCCGGTCGTGGCGAGCAGCCCGAACGCGGTGAACATCCCGGCCGCGACGTTGAGGCCGACCGTCGCGATCGTGTCCGCGCGGCTCGCCCGCCAGGCCAGCCCGGCCGCCTGCGCGATCACCGCCGGGAGCCGCCGCGCCACGGTGCCCATCCCGGTCTCGGCGAGCTCGCCGTCCCTGGCGTGCCAGACGTGCGCCGAGAGCTCCGGCATTCCGGGATCGGGCGGGTCGTTCGGGTCCGTGCGCTTCGCGGGCGGGAGGTGCCGCTTGCCCGCCAGGAGGAGGATCTTTTCGGCAAAACGTAGTACCGCACCCATGCGCCGCCCTCCGCACGTATGTACTGCCGAAGGGCAGTGTGCGCCTTTAGGGGGACGTTGTCCGCTTCATATGTCACATAGCGTGGTGATTTGGAGCTGTGGACAATCATGCGCCGGATGGACGCGGCACGCCGCCGCTTTGTCTAAGGTCTACGGCATGACCGATGGCTGGCCCGAGGGCTGGGCGCGCAGGAAGGACGACGGCGTGGCCCGCGACAGGCAACACTCCGTACGCGCGGAGCACCCGCACGGCGCCTACGGGCGAGAGGCCTACGGCGACCCCTACGGCGACCCGTACTCGGGCGACCAGCTCGCCGGAGGGCGGGTGTACCCGGACGGCCCGGCGGGCGGCCCGCCCGCGCGGCGCCGCCGGCGGCGCCGCTGGCCCCGGATCCTCGGCGTGCTCGCCGTCGTCCTGGTCCTGCTGGTCGTCGGCGGCTACTTCTACCTCGACTCGCGGCTCGAGCGGGAGTCGGTCCTGGTCGACTACGCGGGACGGGTCGCCGACACGCCCGGCACCAACTGGCTGATCGTCGGCTCCGACAGCCGCAAGGGCCTGGACAAGTCGGCCCAGAAGAAGCTCCACACCGGCTACGCGCCCGGGCGGCGCACCGACTCGATGATGCTGCTGCACTACGGCGCCGGCGGCACGTCCCTCGTCAGCCTCCCGCGCGACTCCTATGTCCCGATCCAGGGGCACGGCTCCAACAAGCTGAACGCGGCGTTCGCCTTCGGCGGGCCCAAGCTGCTCGCGCAGACCGTGGAGAAGGCCACCGGCGTCCACATCGACCACTACGCCGAGATCGGGTTCAACGGGTTCGTGGGCGTGGTGGACGCCGTCGGCGGCGTGAACATCTGCGTCAAGGAGGACCTCAAGGACCCGAAGGCGGGCATCGACCTCAAGGCCGGCTGCCAGAACCTCAAGGGCAGCGACGCGCTCGGCTACGTCCGGAGCCGCCACTACGCCCGCGCCGACCTGGAGCGCGTCGAGCACCAGCGGCAGTTCTTCGGCGCGCTGATGAAGAAGGCCTCCAGCCCCGCGACGCTCTTCAACCCGTTCCGCAGCGTCCCGCTCGCGCTCCACTCCACCAGCAACTTCCTGGTGGACGACGGCGACCACCTGTACGACCTGGTGCGGATGATGTGGGCGATGCGCGGTGTCAGCAACGGCGGCGTGACGACCACCGTCCCGGTCGGCGGAACCGGGTCCTCGCCGAGCGCCGGCTCCTACATCACCTGGGACCGGACGAAGGCGTCGGAGCTGTTCGGCGCCCTCAAGCAGGGGCGGCCCATCCCGTCCGACCTCGTGCAGAAGTGAGAACCGGGCCCGTCCGCGCCGCCCGGGCACGGGCCCGGCTTGGTTAGAGTCGGGGCATGGCGGATGTGACGCCCGAGGGCGAAGAGGTGGACGACCTGTCGGCGCTGTCGTCCAAGGAACTCCACGACCGTGCGATGGACCTGGCCAAGGAGCGCCGCGACGTCGGCTTCCTGTGGGACCTGCTGCGCGCCATCCCGGCGGCCGCGGCGGCCACCGGGGAGGTCGACCGCGCGGAGTTCGACCTGTTCCACGGGCTGTCGCTGCTGCGCGAGTTCACGCACGCGGGCGAGGGCGACGTCGCCGACGCACTCCGGCCGTTCTACATCGAGTACCTCGCCGGCCGCGCCGGCTGAGCGGCGTCCGCGCCCGCCCCGGGGCCAAGCGGACATGACCTTGTCTTTACCTTCCCTTGATCTCCCTGCACCCCCCCTTGGGCACTACTCTCTGTAGGCATCTGACCGCAGAGGGTGGTTGAAGTGAACAAGAAACATCTGAAGGTGGGCTCCCTCGCCTTTGTGGCGTGGTACGTCATCAGCAAGCCGGAGGGAGCGGCGGGCCTGGTCAACAACGCGTTGAGCGGGCTCGGGAATGCGGCCGTATCGGTATCGCACTTCATGAACGCCATCTCCACCTAAGGGGCGCTCCTCTGGCCCCGTGCCCGCGGCGGGTACGGGGCCTGCTTCGCGCGCGGTGACCAAGCACTGCCCGTCACGCCACAGTAAAATCCTGCTTTGCGAGAAGACGCGGCTGGGCATCATTGGATCGGGTCAATGTGTCGCTGCGCTACAACAGGGACGGCGTACGGATGAAGAAGAACCTCCGCTATGTGGCCATCGCCTTCGTCATCTTTTACCTGCTGAGCTCCCCCCGGGACGCGGCCGGTTTCGTCAACAACGCGTTCACCCAGCTCGGACGGGCCGGCGACCAGGTCGCCGCGTTCGTGTCCAGCCTGGACCTGTCGCCGTGACCCGGCGCGTCCGGGTGGCGTCCCCGCGGCCCGCGGCGGGGTGATCGCCTAGTATCGGCCACATGTCTTTCTTCGACGTGGAGATCCAGGGTCTGCAGGGCGGGTCCGCGGACCTCGGGCAGTACCGGGGCAAGGCCGTGCTCGTCGTCAACGTCGCCTCCAAGTGCGGCCTGACCCCGCAGTACGCCGGCCTGGAGCGGCTGCAGGAGCGGTTCGCCGGGCGCGGCTTCACCGTCCTCGGCGTGCCGTGCAACCAGTTCATGGGCCAGGAGCCCGGCAGCTCCGAGGAGATCGCCGAGTTCTGCTCGGCGACCTACGGGGTCACCTTCCCGATGACCGAGAAGGTCGAGGTCAACGGGGACGGCCGGCACCCGCTGTACGAGGGCCTCGTCGGCACTCCCGACGCCGAGGGGCACACCGGCGACATCCGGTGGAACTTCGAGAAGTTCCTGATCGCCCCGGACGGCGGGGTCGCGGCCCGGTTCGCCCCGCAGGCCGAGCCGGAGTCCGCCGACGTCGTCGCCGCCGTCGAGAAGAATCTCCCTGCCTGACCGGTGATGTGAAACGCGCCACACGGGTTGTCGCTATTGCATCAGGCGTCTAACTTGTGAGGTCGCGATATGACGTGGAGGTGCCCATGAGCGGGTGGACGGCGTCCGACATCCCCGATCTGCACGGCCGGCGGGCGATCGTCACCGGGGCCAACAGCGGCATCGGCTACCACACGGCGCTGCAGCTCGCCCGGCGCGGCGCGGCCGTCGTGCTGGCCTGCCGCAGCGCCGAGCGCGGCCAGACCGCCTTCGACCGGATCAGGGCCGCCGCGCCCGGCGCCGACCTCACCCTCGGCGCCCTCGACCTCGCCGACCTGGCGTCGGTGCGCGCGTTCGCGTCCCGGTACGGCGACGCGCCGCTCGACATCCTGGTCAACAACGCGGGCGTCATGGCGCTCCCGCGCCGCACCACCGCCGACGGCTTCGAGATGCAGTTCGGCACGAACCACCTCGGGCACTTCGCGCTCACCGGCCTGCTGCTGCCCGCGCTGCGCGGCGCGGCGTCCGCCCGGGTCGTCACGGTGACCTCCGGAGCCGCCTGGAGCGGCCGGTTCCGCTTCGACGACCTGCAGGGCGAGCGCCGCTACAGCAAGTGGGGCGCCTACGGCCAGGCCAAGCTCGCCAACCTCGTCTTCGCCCGCGAGCTGGACCGCCGCGTCCCCGAACTCACCAGCGTCGCCGCCCACCCCGGCTACGCCGCCACCAACCTCCAGGAGGCCGGCCCGAAGATGGCCGGCAACGCGGTCATGCAGAAGGCCATGGGGGTCGCCAACGCCGTGGTCGCCCAGCCGGCGGCCGCCGGCGCCCTGCCGTCCCTCTACGCCGCCGTCGCACCGGACGTCGAGGGCGGCGCCTGCTACGGCCCGCGCCTCCTGCAGTTCCGCGGCAGCCCCATCAAGGTCGTCACCCCGCCCCATGCCGCCAAGCCCGGCCTCGGCGACCGCCTCTGGCAGATCTCCGAGTCCCTCACCGGCATCACCTACACCCCCACCCCCGCCTGACCCGGCGGGCGGGTGAGGTCCCAGTCGAGGGTGGCGGGGAGGGCGCCTTCGAGGGTGAGCAGCCAGCGCTTCACCTCGACGCCGGAGCCGCCGCTGTAGCCGCCGAGCCCGTTCGAGGCGACGACGCGGTGGCACGGGACGATCAGCGGGATCGGGTTGCTCCCCATCACCTGGCCGATGACCTGGGCGTGGACGCCGGTGCCGCTGCGGTCGCCCAGCTCGCCGTAGGTGATCGTCCGCCCGTAGGGGACGGTCTCGTACAGGGTGGTCAGCACCTGCCGCTGGACGTCGCCCGTCAGCCGCCAGTCGATCGGCAGCTCGAACGTCTTCAGGTCGCCGGCGAAGTAGTCGCGCAGCGCCGCGAGTGCCGGGTCGAGCCGGCCGGGCGCGTCCACGACCGGCAGGCCGGTCTTGCGGGCGGCCCGCTCGCGCGCGGCGGGGGTGTCGCGGAAGTCCAGCGACACGATCCCCGTCTCGGTCTCGCTCACGAGCAGCCGCCCCAGCACGGTGTCGACCGTGCCGAACGCGAGGGTCTCGGTCATCGTCGGGTGCTCCCTTCCGGTCCGTTCAGCCTGCCACGCGGGTCCGACATTCGTATCAACACCGGGGCGGGCCGTCAGGTTGCGGTCGTGAGGGTCCGGTGCAGCCGGGCGGCCTCCTTCACCAGCCGGCTCGACCCGCCGCGCCCGGCGACAGCCTCCAGCGCGGGGATCGCGCCGCGCGCACCGAGCGTCTCGGCCGTGCGGGTGCCGAGGGCGAGCAGGTCGGGGAGGCCGGCCGGGGCGCGCACACCCGGCGCGGGAAGAGCCTCGGGCAGTGCGGTGGCGATCACCGACCAGACGTCCGCGTGCGCGCCGGCGTCGGCGGCGGTGCCGAGCGCCTTCACGACCCGGCCGAGCCTGATGCGGTCGGCGGCGGTGAGCCCGCCGATCGCGGCGCCGGTCTCGGCGGCGGGCAGGACGCCGCGCGCGCTCAGCGCGAGCAGGGCGTCCACGGCGTCGGCGCGGTGGCGTTCGTGCCGGTTGGCCAGGGTGAGGGCGAGCAGCGTCCCGGTGGCGGCTCCGGCGGGCCCGTCGGCCTCGGCGAGCGCGAGCATCGTCGCGCCCTGCAGCCAGTTCTCGTCGGTCATGCCCGCCTGGTACGGGACGAGGTGGGCGGCGGCGATCTCCCGGTGGGACGGCGTGATCCCCGGCCACCGGGCGAAGAACGAGGAGTACGTCGGCCGCCCGAAGTCCCGCCAGCCCTCTTCGGGGAAGGCGCACAGGCGCGCGACGTCGGTGTCGCCGGGCATGGCGACGGTGGACAGGACGCGGGACGGGAGGCGGAGCGCGCGGTCGCCGAGGGTCGCCTCCGGCTCCGCGAGGATCTCGCACCGGACGTCCGGGTCGGCCGGCGGTCCCTCGGCGAGCCATGCGGCCATCGCCTGCCCGGCCTTGGACGTCAGGCCCTTCGCGCGGGCGACGGCGGCCGGGTCGATCTCCCGCGGGACGCGGAGCATCGCCTGCGCCAGTTCCGCGCGGCCCGGTTCGGCGCCCGCCGCCTCCAGCCGTTCGAGCCGTCCGACGAGCACGTCCGGGTCGAGGTGACCGGAGGCCGCGGTCGGCGTCGCCAGCAGCACCGGCGCCCTGCCCACGGCGGCGGCGATCTCCCGGCCGCGCAGGGCGAGGAACCGGTCCATCTGCGGGTCGAAGACGGTCTGGCCCTTGCGCGTCCAGCCCTTGACGAACGCGGCGAGCGCGTTGATCAGCCCGCCGGTCGACTTCGGGACGAGGAGGCACCGGACGGCGAGCAGCGTCCAGTCGTTCTCGTGGTGGTTGCCTATCGACACGTCCGGATTCGCCAGCCAGGGCATCACGGTCACCACGGGGCGCATGGCGTTCCGGACGGCGTCTATGTCCTCGTAGGCGAACTCCACGAGCGCGGCCAGGAAGCGCTCGACCGCTATTCCGTCCGGGTGCTCGGTGCGCAGCAGGGCGTCGAACTCTCCGGCCAGATCGGAGAGGGAGCCGATCGGCGCGGGCATCTCGCGCGGGACGAACGGCGGCGGCCCGAGCACCACCGGGGCCTCGGACTCCACCTCGCCGAACGCGGCGGCGATCGTGGCGCGGAGCGCGTCCGGGAGGCCGGCGGCGGCGCCGCGGACCTGCCCGCAGGCCTCGGCGGACGCCCGGCCCGCATGCTTGACGGCGATCTTGACGGCGCGTTCCCGCAGGTCGAGGACGTCGGACGAGAACACGGCGGTGACGGCGCGGAGCGTGGCGTCGACCCGGCCGCGCTTGCGCGCCGTCCGGTCCGCCCAGCTCAGGCCGGCCCGGACCAGCTTGTTCTCCGGCCGGAACAGCACCGCGCCGGCGGCCTCCTCGAACAGCGGCTCGTCGACCCGCTCCAGCTCGTCGGCCCTGCGGACGGCCCGCAGCGCCAGGTCCGCGACCGTGGACGGCGCGGACGGCAGCAGGCGCGCGTAGTCGCGCACGCGCGCGGCGACCTCGTCGTCCGCGGGCTCCAGGAGATCGTGCAACTGCGCGAACCAGCGCAGCTCGTGCGGCGTTCCGCCGCGCAGGAACCGCCGGACGCAGCCGTCGATCAGCGCGTCGCGGGCGATCCGTCCCGTGGCGGCCAGCTCGGCCAGCGCGTCGGCCCAGGTCCCGCGGTCCGGGTTCCACTGCGCGCTGCTCCGGTCGAACGCGAGGGCGGCGCCGACGCCGTCCGCCTCGAACAGGCGGGGGACGAGCGCCTCCAGGAACGGGTCGCCGGCGAGGGCCGCCAGGTCCGCGCCGCCGCTCACCCACATCACGGCGAAGGCGTCCACCGCCGGGGGCCCGGCGCCCGCCGACAGGGTGAGGCCCGCCGCCATGTGCCACCGCGGCAGCGCCTCCTCCGCGAAGTCGGTCACCCGGATGCGCTCGGCGATGCGGCGGCCGGCGTCCGCCCGCCACTCCGCCGGTCGGTGCGCGGTGACCGCGTCCAGGTCCCGGCGCAGCTGAGGGCCCTGGGAGCGCAGCCACCACGAGTCGAACTCGCGGCGGCACAGCCAGGCCGCCACGGCGGCGGCCCCGCCGATCGTTCCCGCCCCGGCCAGCATCAGCGGCTGGTGGAAGCCCTTTTCGAGGTCCCCCCAGTCGCCGCGCATCTCCTTCAGCCGGCCGGGCAGCCGATCGGCGACCTCCTTGCGTCCCGCCGTGTCCAGCTTGGAGACCAGCACCATCACCCGGCCGGCGTCCTTCGCGTCGATCGCGTCCCGGACCTCGTCCCAGCTCATCGCGCCGCCTCTGTGTCCAGCCCGGCGACGAGTTCGCCGTCGCGCCGGACGATCGTGGCCGCGAGCACGTGCTTGCACGGGCCGCGCTCGCCCCGGTGATCGAACCACCACGGGCACGTGCAGGTGACCCGTTCCCCCTCGAACCGGACACGGCGCTCGCCGCCGTCGGTGGTCACGACCGCCGTGTCGTCGCCGTCGAACCGGACGGCGCCGTCCTCGACCAGCGCCCGCGCCGACCGCAGGCGCGGGTTGAGCGCCGCGACCCGCGCCGCGTCGTAGGGGAGCTCGCGGTGGAAGAACGCGGCCTCGGCGGTGTCGAAGCCGACGCGTCCGGACGTGCCGAGCTGCGTCAGCGCCGCCCTCGTCCGCTCCAGCGACAGGCCCGACCGCTCGGACAGCAGGTCGGGGTCCACGCGCGGCTCGAACGACAGCAGCGCGCCGACCAGGTCGGCGTCCCCCGCGACCTCGTCCGTCGCCAGGGCGTCGAGGACCGCGCCCTCGCCGGAGAAGCCGCGCGCATGCTCGGGCGACAGCGTCAGGAAGTACCGCATCCCGGGCAGCTCCAGCTCCCACACGCTCGCCACCGCCCCGCTCGCCGCGGCGACGGCCGGCCCGTACGCGCGCAGCGCGCGGGCGAACCGCAGCAGCGGGAGCATGGTCCGCAGCCGGTCCGGCCCGGCCAGGCACACCGCTCCGCGTGCCGGACGCGACGACAGCCGCAGCGTCCGCCCGGCCGGCACCGCCCACAGCGCCCCGCGCTGCCGGGCCGGCAGCGACCGCAGGAACCGCACGGCGTCCGGGCCCCTCAGCTCGGCCCGCGGATCGAACCCGGTCGTGATCACCTGGACCTCGGCGAACCCGCGCAGCCACCGCTCCGGCAGCGGCACCTTCTTCTCCACGACCGCGCCGTCCAGCGTGGTGACCGCCAGTTCCTCGGCGCCGACCGCGAGGTGCAGCGGGTCCGACCCGCCGACGCGGGCGAGGGCCTCCCGCAGCGGGCCGTTGACGTCCACGTTGGTGGTGCCGCGTTCGAGCACCTCGCCGTCGAGCGCCGGCTCCAGCACGTCGAGCCGCGCGTAGACGCCGCCGCACGCGGAGAACGACTCCATCCGCAGCCGGTCGCCGTTGCAGGTGACCACCGGGTCGCGGAATCCGGTGGGGCGCGGCTGGAAGTAGCGGGTCCGCGCCACGTCGGCCAGCGCGATCAGCGCCGCCGCGGCCGGCGCCGCCTCGGTGAGCACCCCGCTGAAGAAGTGCGGATGGGCCCGCGGCCCGGTGCTCGTCGTCCCCCCGGACGTCGACAGCCCGAGAAGGCCGCCGTCCAGCCCGGAGGGACGCGTGTAGGAATACGCCTGAGTCGCCGCAGCACCGCTCGCCATGCCTCCACAAGGTAGAGATCACCAGCGACAAAAGCGCCAGAACCGGCGAATCACTCGATGGCCCCCGAGAAGAGAAGTGCCAGTTCGCGGGGGTATTCGGCGATGAGGCGGAGTTCGTCGTCGGTGAGGGGGCGGCTGGTCTGGGCGTTGCAGAGCTGGACGAGCTTGAAGGACAGCTCCTCGTCGGCGGGCTCGACGCCGAGGCCGTCCATGACGTGCCGGAATCCGGCCTTGCCGCCGTACTCGCCGGTCAGGACGACGCGGCCGCGCCGGGCGTGCCAGTCGTCGGGGAACGGGCCGAGGGTCTCGTCGTCGTACAGCTCGTAGTTGCCGTGGTCCTTGAGCGCGCCGTCGGCGTGGATGCCCGACTCGTGCGCGAAGGCGTTCCGCCCGACGCCGACCTGGTTGTAGGGGAGCGGCTGGCCGAAGGCGTAGCTCGCCCACAGGGCGAAGCGGCGCGCCCAGGACAGGTCGATCGGGTCGCCGATCTCGGAGCCGTTCACCTGCGGGTCGAAGGCGTGCCGGAAGGCGAGGATGGTCGACAGCAGGTCGGCGTTGCCGGAGCGTTCTCCGATGCCGTTGACGCAGGTGTTGATCCAGGCGTCCTGGCCGGCCTGCAGGTCGCCGAGCGCGCCGTGGATGGAGTTGGCGACGGCGAGGCCGAGGTCGTTGTGGCAGTGCGTCTCGACCGGCATGCCGACGGCGGAGGCGAGCTTGGCGAAGCGCTCGCGGATGCGGTCGGGGGTGTCGCCGCCGATGGTGTCGCAGTAGCGGACGCGGTCGGCGCCGGCCTCCTTCGCGGCGAGTGCGAACTCGGTGAGGAAGCCGTCGTCGGTGCGGGAGCCGTCCTCGGCGTTGACACCGACGGTCCGCGCGCCGCCCGCCTTGGCCGCGCGGACGGCCGCGGTCATCTCGCGGATGACGGCGTCCCGGTCCAGCTTCCCGCGGAACTTGTTCGCGAGCATGTAGTCGGACGTGGAGATGGACAGGTTGTAGTGCGCGAGGCCTTTCCCGCCGGCGCGCACCTGGACGGCCTTCTCCACGTCCTGCGGCACGCCCCGGCACCAGCCCGACAGCCGCAGGTCGCCGAACGCGCCCGCCTCCGCCAGCGCGATCTGCGCCCGGACGTAGGGGACCTCGTGGAACAGGAACGGAAAGCCGATCTCGGACTGCGCGACGCCGAGCCGTCCCAGGTAGAAGTTCACCATCGTCTTGCCGAACTTCGACAGCCCGGTCCGGGCCGTCTGGACGCCGTCGCGGTTGGTGACGTCGAGGAAGTGAATCTGTGGCATGCCTTCAGATTGACAGTCGAATCCATATGTATCAATATTGACTAAAATCAATGTCGACGAGGTGACGATGGGCCAGGACGACCAGGTGGGCGGATGGATCGACGCGGCGGCCGCCGCCGAGCGGCTCGGTGTGAAGCCCGCCACGTTGTACGCCTACGTCAGCCGCGGCGTGCTGCGCCGCCGGCACGCCCCGGACGGCAGGCGCAGCCTGTTCGACGCCGCGCAGGTGGAGGAGCTGGCCCGGCGCGGCAAGCCCCGCCGCGGTCCGGGTCCGGGAGAGCTCGCGATCGAGTCCGCGATCACCGCGCTCGGCGCCGACCGTCCCTACTACCGGGGCCGCGACGTCCTCGACCTGGCGGAGTCCGGCGCGTTCGAGGACGTCGCCGGCTGGCTCTGGACGGGCCGCGACGGCGCGGGGGAGGAGCCGTGGCGGGCGCGGGACGAGGGCGTCGCGGCGGCCGTCGCCGCGCAGTCCGGCCTGCCCGCGGGGCTCCTCCCGCTCGACCGCCTCCAGCTGATCGTCACCGCGCTCGCCGCCGCGGACCCGCTCCGCCACCACCTGGACCTGGAGGGTGTCACCGGCACCGCCCGCTCCCTCATCGCCGGCCTGGTCGAGGCCCTGCCTCCCGTGAACCCCCGTTCACTTGCGGCGAGTCGTCGTCTGGAGCGCTCCCATAACGACGACTCGCCGCAACTCAACGAGGAGGGAGTGGCGGCGCGGCTGTGGGGGAGGCTGTGCCCTCGGCCGCCGGAGGCGGGGACGCTGCGGGCGCTGGAGGCTGCGCTGATCCTGCTGGCCGACCACGAGCTGGCGGCCTCGACGCTGGCGGCACGCGTGGCCGCGTCGGTGCGCGCCGACCCGTATTCCGTCGTCGCGTCCGGGCTCGGCGTGCTCAGCGGGCCGCTGCACGGCGGCGCGTCCTACGGGGCGGAGCGGCTGCTCGCGGAGGTCACCGACCCGGCCTCGGCCGTCCAGGTGATCGGCGGACGGCTGCGCGCCGGCGAGCGCATTCCCGGTTTCGGGCACGTGGTCTACAAGTCGGGCGACGGGCGCGCGACGCTGCTGCTGGACCTGGTCCGGGCGGCGGCGCCGGGACACCCGCGGCTCGCCGCCGCCGAGGCCGTCCTGGACGAGGCGTCCCGGCGCCGGCTGCCCACCGCGAACATCGACTTCGCGGTGGCGGTCCTCGGCGCGGTCGCCGGATTCGTCCCGGGCGCGGGGGAGGCGGTTTTCGCGGTCGCGCGCACCGCCGGGTGGATCGCGCACGCCCTGGAGGAGTACGGCGGGGCGCATCCGCTGCGCCCCCGCGCCGTCTACACCGGGCCGCCGCTTCCGGACGCCGCGTCCGCACCGCGCCGACCAGGGCGGAAACGGTGACCACCGCCGCGTCCGCGGCCATCCGGGGGTTGTGCGCGGGCGGCGCGGGACCGGGGGTACGCTCGTTGACGTGCGACGGTTCCTCACCCCCGGCTGGCTCGGACTGCATGCGATCGCGGTCCTGCTGTGCGGCGCGTTCATCGGCTTCGGCTGGTGGCAGTACGACCGCGCCCAGGCCGGCAACGACCGCAGCTGGGCGTACACCTTCGAATGGCCGATCTTCGCGATCTTCGTGATCGTGATGTGGGTCAAGATGATCCGCGACGAGAAGGCCGGCGTGAGCCCGGCGCCCAAGGTGATCGAGGAGCCGGCCGAGGCCGCGGTCAAGCGCGCGATCATCCGGCAGCAGGAGGAGGAGGACCCCGCGCTCGCGGCCTACAACCGCTACCTCGCGCGGCTCAACTCCCAGACCGACCGGCGCGGCTGACCCGGGCCGCCCGGCGGGCGGCGCCGCGGCCGGCGCGGGGCCGTCCGATGTGTGCGGGCCGCCGGAAGCGGCCGGCCGAGGAAAGGTGTGAACTGTGGAAGGCGCGGTGACCCGGTACCGGATCCTGGCCCTGCTCGTCGGCAGCCTGCTGGTGCTGCTGGTGATCGGCATGATCCTGAAGTACGGTCCGACCGACATGCCCGCGATGGCGGGCATCGTGGCGCCCGTCCACGGGCTGTTCTACATGGTCTATCTGGTGGCGGCCTACGACGTGTGGCGGCGGGCGGACTGGCCGCTCAGCAAGATGGTGCTGATCGTGCTCGGCGGTGTGGTGCCGCTGATGACGTTCTGGGTCGAGCGCAAGGTCGTGAGCGAGGCCCGTCAGGTGCGGCCCGCCGGGGCGGCGGAGCCCGAGCCGTCCGGAGCCGACTCCACCCGCGCCTGACCCCTCCCCGCGCCCGGTTCGTCCGACGTTCGATCCCTCGAAGGCTGGATCATCCGTCTCCCGCGGAGTAACGTTTGACTGAGTCAAACATGGGAGGTGGCGCGATGGCGGCGTCCGCGGCGGAGGTCGGCACGGTCCGCGGTTTCAACCGGTTCTACACCGGGGTGATCGGGGTGCTCGGCGAGGGGCTGGTGCGCTCGCCCTACTCCCTGACCGAGGCCCGGGTGATCTTCGAGCTGGCGCAGCGGGAGGACACCGAGGTGCTGGCCCTGCGCCGCACCCTCGACCTCGACCCCGGTTATCTCAGCCGGATGCTGACCCGCTTCGAGAACGACGGCCTGGTGGTCCGCGAGCGCGCCCCCGGCGACGCCCGCCGGCAGGTCGTCCGGCTCACTGAGCGGGGCCGCGAGGTGCAGGCGATGCTGGACGAGCGGTCCAGCGCCGAGATCCGCGCGCTGCTCGAAGGCCTGCCGGAGGACGACCGGCGGCGCCTGCTGTCCGCGATGCGCACCGTCCAGGGCATCCTCGGCGACCACGCCCGCGCGGACGGCTTCACCCTGCGCCCGCTCGCCCCCGGCGACCTCGGCTGGGTGGTGGAGCGCAACGGCGCCCTCTACGCCGAGGAGTGCGGCTGGGACCGCACCTACGAGGCGCTCGTCGCCCGGGTCGTCGCCGGTTACGTCGAGGACCACGACCCGGAGCGGGAGAGCGCGTGGATCGCCGAGGCCGCCGGCGGCGAACGCGTCGGCGCGGTCTTCTGCGTCCGGCGCGAGGACGACGTCGCCCAGCTGCGCCTGCTGCACGTCGAGCCCGGCACCCGCGGCATGGGCGTCGGCGCGGCGCTGGTCGGCGAGTGCGTCCGGTTCGCCACCGAGGTCGGTTACCGCGAGCTCATGCTGTGGACGACGGCGCTGCAGCGGCCCGCGCACCGCATCTACGAGCGGGCCGGGTTCGTGCTGGAAGAGGAGGAGCCGCCGGTCGCCCGCTTCGGCGACGTGGTGCACGGGCAGGTGTGGCGCAAGAAGCTCTGACCTTCTGGAGCGGGCCGTTGCGGAGCGAGCTGAGGCGGAGCGGGCCTGTTCCGCGGCGCGACCGGCGGGGGCTCGTCCCGGAGCGGGGGCCTGGGAACGAACCGAGGCCCGTGAAGGCGCTCTTGCCTTCACGGGCTCGGCCCCGCAGCGATCCCTTACTGCGTGTGGGCGGCCGGGACGGGGGTCGGACGGAGTTCCGGCCGCCTGGTGCACCGGCGTAGCGCCGGCTTCGATCAGGGCTGATTCCCACCTCCCTCCCGAGCCCGGCCGGACGAGGGCGTGACGGCCCGTCCGGCTTCGGGAGGCGGGCACCACGAAGGCGCCCGGACGGACGGGGGCGTTGGGGCCGGGCCGGCGGCGCAGGTCGGCGGTGCCGCCGGCCCGGCGGTGAGGGGCGCCGGTGCCGCGGGGGCGTACGGCACCGGCGCCCGGTGTTGGTCGCGACGGGAGGCCCGGACCGTTCCGGTGCGGCCGAGGACCCGAGGTGTGTCGCCGCGGCCGGCCGGCCGGGCGCGCGTCGGTGGACGCCGCGTGCCCTGCCGGCCGATCACGGGAACGCCCTCGGCCGCGCCGGCCGGGCCGTACGGCGAACGATGCGCCGGATCGGTGGGACGCTGCTCACGCTGTGTGCCGGTCATTTCCCACCTCCCCGATCCGACCTGGGACTTTGCCGTCCCAGTGGTCTGCCGTTCACCCTGTGTCACGAACACGTTGCGGTAAGTACCCGCACGTCATGCGGGCGTAAACCGGGGGTGCTCAAAGAATCATGATCGCCTGGAGGTCTTTGCCGGGGCATTGCCCGCTGACAGGCGGACGATCCTCACGCCCGGCCGCCGCGGCCACGGAGCGTGAGCGCGGTGGCGCACAGCAGCATGCCGCGCGTGGTGCGCGGGTCGGCGCCGACGAGGCGGGCGATGCGGGCGAGCCGGTTGTCGACGGTGTTGGGATGCACGGCGAGCGCGGCGGCCGTCCGCCGGCGGTCCATGTCGCCGTCGAGGAACGCGCGGAGCGTCTCCAGCAGTTCCGGGTGGGCGTCGAGGGGCTCCAGCGCGGCGGCGACGACGCGGCCGCTGTCGCCGGGGCCGGTCAGGTGGTAGTCGAGCAGGACGTCGCCCAGCTCGTACACGCCGGCGGGCCGTCCGGTGGCCTGCGCGATGCCGGCGATCCGGGCGGCCTGCCGGGACGCGTCCGGGACGTCCGCCGTGCCCTGCGAGCGGGCCGCACCGGCGATCACGGGCACCGCCTCGGTGCCGGCGCCGACGAGGAGCCGCTCCAGTTCGGGCAGCCGCTCGGCCGCGTGCGCCGGCATCAGGACGTGCACACCGTGCTCGTCCGGCAGCATCAGCGGCGTGCCCTCGCCGACCCCCTCCAGGCCCGCGCGGATCCGCCGCAGCACGCGGCGCTCCGCGACGCCCGCGTTCGGCGGCCCGTCCTTGAGGCGCAGGTCGAGCACCAGATAGGCGTCCGCGAGGGGGATCCCGTACCGGGCCGCGGTCGCGCCGGCCGCCTCCCCGGCGAGCAGGGCCCGCGCCACGTCGCGGACGGCCTCGCGCCGCTCGTCCAGCAGCGCCGCCCGCTCCGCCTGGTACGCCTCGGTCACCGCGACGACGACCCGGTTGGTGCCGCGCAGCTGGAGGCGGGCCAGCATCAGCAGCGCGTCCATCTCGTCCGGGCGGGCCTCGGCGACCAGTGCGTCCCAGATGACCTCGGCGCCGATGTGGTAGGTGGTCAGGAGCGTCGCCAGGGGGACGCCTTCCTCGGCCCGCTGCGCGGCGCGTTCGCGGAAAAGGCGCAGATCGTCCTGGTCGACCGGGGTGCCGGCGGCCATCCGCAGGAACTGCCGGATCGCGTACCGGGCGGTCGCCGCGATCTCCACGTCCCGCATGTCCGCGGGCAGGTCGGCGTAGTCGGGGATCGCGGCGAAGCGCCGCTCCGCCAGCTCCCGCGCGAGCCGGTTCACCTGCCCCTCGCAGCGCGCCGCCAGCTCCGCCGCGGCCTGCCGCACCCGCTCCTTCTCGATGGCGACCTCCCTGCCGCTGATTGTGACATGTCACAGCCGAAACGGACGAACGCGGGAGAAACGCCGGTTGTCGCCGCGCACCGCCGGACGGAAGGGTGATCCGTACCACCCCGCCGTCCGAATGGAGCGCCGCCGCATGGTGGATCCGCCCGCGTCGTCCCGCCGAGCCCGGACGATCCTGGCTCTGCTCGTCCTCTTCATGATGATCAACTTCATGGACAAGACCGTCCTCGGGCTGGCGGGCAAGCACATCCGGGACGACCTCGGGCTGTCCGACACCGAGTTCGGCTCCATCGGCAGCGCCTTCTACCTGCTGTTCAGCGTGTCCGGCATCGTCGTCGGCTTCCTCGCCGACCGGGTGCCCGCGCGCCGGCTGCTGGCCGTCCTCGTCGCGGTGTGGAGCGTCTCCCAGCTGGCCGTCGGGCTGCCGGCGGCCGGGCTCGGCGCCCTCCTGGTCACCCGGGTCACGCTCGGCGCAGCCGAGGGCCCCGCGTTCGCGACCGCCAACCACACCGCGTTCGGCTGGTTCCCCGACCGGGAACGCGCGCTGCCCAGCAGCCTGCTCACCGTCGGCGGCGCGGCCGGAGTCGCGATCGGCGCGCCGCTGCTGGCGGTCGTCGTCACCCGGCTCGGCTGGCGCGCCGCCTTCGCCCTCACCGGCGTTCTCGGCGTGCTGTGGATGCTCGCCTGGCTCGGCCTCGGCGGCGAGGGCCCCCACGCGTCCCGCGCCGGAACCCGGACCGACGAGCCCCGCGTCCCCTACCGGCGGCTCCTCACCCGCGGCACCGTCCTCGGCGGCCTCGCGGCGGGCTTCGCCGGGTTCTGGACGATGGCCGTCGCGGTCACCTGGCTCCCGCAGTACCTGCAGCGCGTGCACGGCATCGAGCTCGAGAAGGCGAGCCTGATCGCGGCCGGGACGCAGGTCGCCGGCATCGGGTTCATGCTCGCCGTCGGCTACGCCTCCACCCGGATGATGCGCGCCGGCCGGACGAGCCGGACCGCGCGCGGCGTCCTCGGCGGCGCGGCCGTCATGACCTCCGGCCTGGCGACGCTGCTGGTCACGCGGGTCGGCGGGGGAGCGGCGCTGATCCTCGTCATGATGATCGCCTTCACCGTCGGGAACGCGTTCTTCGGGCTGATGCAGGCCGCGCTGTCCGAGCTCGTCCCGGCCGCCCGGCGCGGCGCGCTGCTCGGCATCGTCACCGCGGCCGCCTCCACCGCCGGCGCGTTCGGCCCGCTGCTCACCGGCGCGATCGTGGACGCGGCGGCGACCGAGGCGGCCGGCTTCCGGCACGCCTTCGACCTTGGCGCCGTCCTGATGATCTGCGGCGGGCTGCTGGCCGCCGCGCTGATCCGCCCGGCCCGCGACCGCGCCTCGCTCGACGCGCTCCCGGCGCCCGCCGTGCTCACCCACTGAGAGGAAGAACCATGGACATCAAGGACTATGCGGACAAGGTCTGGCTCGGCACGGCCGACGACAGCATCGTCCACACCGGCATGGGCGGCTCCGGCGTCATCGAGATCGCCGACGGCCTCGGCTGGCAGCCCGGCTTCGGCAACGTCATCGCCTTCCGCAACGCCGGCGAGCTGATCCTGTTCGACACCGGCAACCAGATGACGGCCGCGAAGCTGCACGACCGCATCCGCGCCTGGACGCCCGACCCGCTCACCCTCGCCTTCTACTCGCACGGCCACATCGACCACGTCATGGGCATGGGGCCGTTCGACGCCGAGGACGGCCCGCGCACCCAGGTCGTCGCGCACGAACTCGTCCGCGACCGCTTCGACCGCTACGTCCTGACCGCCGGCTACAACTCGGTGATCAACCAGCGCCAGTTCCAGGCGCCTGACCTGCGCTGGCCCACCGAGTACCGCCACCCCGACGTCACCTACCGCGACGCGCTGACCGTCACCCGCGCCGGCCTCACCTTCGACCTCTTCCACGCCAAGGGTGAGACCGACGACGCCACCGTCGCCTACGTCCCCGAGTACAAGCTCCTGCTGCCCGGCGACCTGTTCATCTGGCTCACCCCCAACTGCGGCAACCCGCAGAAGGTGCAGCGCTACCCCCGCGAATGGGCGCACGCCCTGCGCCGCATGGCCGCCCTCGGCGCCGAGATCATGATGCCGTCCCACGGCGCGCCGATCTTCGGCGCCGACCGGATCTCCCAGGCGCTCATCGAGACCGCCGAATGGCTGGAGAGCATCATCGACCAGACCCTCGCCATGCTGAACGAGGGCCGCCGCCTCGACGCCATCGTGCACGCCGTCGCCTCGCCCGCGCACCTGTCCGACCGCGTCTACCTGCAGGCCAAGTACGACGAGCCCGAGTTCATCGTCCGCAACCTGTGGCGCATGTACGGCGGCTGGTACGACGGCAACCCCGCCCACCTCAAGCCCGCCCGCGACGCCGACATCGCCCGCGCCGTCGCGTCCCTGGCCGGCGGCGCCACCAACATCGCCGACGCCGCCCGCCGCGCCGCCGACGACGGCGACCTGCGCCTGGCGGCCCACCTCGCCGAGATGGCCGTCCAGGCCGACCCGGAGGACGCATCCCTGCACGAGGCCCGCGCCGAGGTCTACGCCGCCCGCGCCGCGTCCGAACCGTCCCTCATGGCCACGGGCGTCTTCAAGTGGGCCGCCGACGAGTCCCGCCGCGCCACCGGCCAGGCAGAAACCCCCGCCACCCTAGGCAAACTCATCTCCTGACCCTTCCCGAAGGGGGGCGCCGCGTGTTGCGGCGCCCCCCTTCGCGCCAGCCGACGGCGCCTTCGAGAAGTGGCCGATGGCGGATCATCCACGCCGCCGACCGCACCCGCCACGCCAGTGGTTGCGCGGCGAATTCCTGATCGTCCCGATCAGGGATTCGACGAGCCGCTCATAGGCCACGCCCTTCGTCACGCCGACACCTCGACCGCCGGACCGCTCTGACCGCAGCCCGATACGCGGCAGAAGCGGTCGGCGTGCTGGAATCTCCAGAGGTCGCCGCCGCGCTCGCGAGACGTCCTGCTCGGCGCACGCGCGACGGCATGCCGCAAGTGAAGGCCGTCGAGGCTGTGAGGGCAGCGGACGGCCCGAACCCTCTGGCCTCCGCGTACGGCGCGGTACCCACCGCCCGCTCCGCCCTCCTCTTCGCCGATCAGCCGTTCGACGGGTTGCGTATCGTCGTCCTGGACGCTCTCGGTGACCCCGCACCGCCGTCGGGCGCGGACGGAGCCGTCGCGCCCAGCATCGGGACGCCCGGTCGTCTACGCCCGAACGACCGAGCCCGATGTTCAGGGCGAACATGCCACGCGACGCGATCGGCACCGACCCTCACGAGCTCCTGGACGATGCGACCGATCTCGGCCTGCCGCTGCCGGGCTTGGGCGTGACGGGCGGCGCGCTCACCCCGGAGTCTCTGGACGAGCGGCACCTCCTGGTGCCGCTGGCAGGCTGAGCCGGGCGAGCGTGATGTCGATGATCTGAGCGTCGGCTGGTGGCGCGCCGGTGGCGTCCCACCAGCGCATCGCACTGATCTCGTCGTTGGGGACGAACCGGTGGCGGGCGGTGACGCGGCCGGTATAGACGGCGGCGTACTCCTCACGGCCCGGATCGACGAGACGGAAGCGGGCGTAGCCAACGAGAGCGAGGGCGGGCAAATGGAGGCCGGTCTCTTCGCACAGCTCCCGGACGCCCGCCTGCAGGGGGCTCTCGCCAGGTTCGATCCGACCGCCCGGAAGCTCCCACTGGCGACGATGTCGGTCGAAGACCAGGAGCACAGACATCCCGTGGCGCACAACGACCAAGGCAGCAGGCATCGGAGCGTCGCCGGGAGCGTCGGACCCGGCTGAGGCCGGTAGGTACGCCATCAAGGCGTTGCCCGCCGTGTCGATGGCCAAGGCACCGTTCATGATGCTCCAAGGTAAGCCCAGGACGGCGCCGAGTCTCCTCGGGCGCGGCCCGTCGTCATTCCTCGCTCGGGACGGCGGCCCGTCCGGGGGCCCCAGTCGTCCGGGAACGCGATGAAGGTGCCCTCCAGGCCGCTCGGGTCCCCGCCGGCATGCCCCACAGCGAAGGAGAACAGCCGAGTACGATTCGTGGCGTACGTCCGAACGTCGGCGGCCGGAGTTGTTTCGACCTTTCTTTGCCCAGTCGGGACGCGCTCAGCGATGCCGTCCTCCGTCCTGCCGGATCTCTACAGCCCGCACCTGCTACGGCGCGAGAGGGAGAACCGTCATTCTGCTGCCCTCTTGTATCGCGTGAGGACGGCGGCGCCAGTCTGCTCGGCCGACAGGCATTCCAGGTATGCAGGCGGGCCGTCGGCGGGGAAGAGCCGCTCGCCGGTGCCGAGGATTGTGGGGAAGGTCAGGAGCCGGTATTCGTCGATCAGGTCCTCGGCCATCAGCGCGTGGACGACGCTCAGGCTTCCAGTGATAATCACGTCGCGCCGCTCGCGCTTGACGGCTTCGACCAGGTCGCCATCGATGACCTGCGAGTTCCTCCACGCCGACGCGTCGGTCAGGGTGCGGGAGGCGACCAGCTTCCGCGCGGCGTTCATTCGCATGGAGAACGGGTCGTCGCATCCTGACCAGAGCCGCGAGAACAGCTGCCAGGTCGTTCGTCCCAGCAGCATTACCCCCTCGTCCAGTGTGCTTCCGAGCCGAAACTTGTCCCCGGCGACCGTCTCGGGGCCGTGCCGGAACGCCCAGCCGCCGGTCGGTGTGCCCCCCGACCCGTCCGGGTCGGACACCATTCCGTCCAGGGTGATGAACTGAATGACGATGACGCTCACGATGGATGTCCCTTCGGTCGATGCTCACCCGTATGTACCGACGGCATCGGTCCGACTCATCGCCTTCGGCCGAACTCGTCGACAGAAACCTTCTCCGGCAGGTCGAGCGCCTGGACACGCTGCCGGCCTCGGCGGCAATGGTGAGCGAAAACCTTATTGGCAGCGCGTCACGATGCGTTTGGGGCCGTGGCTGATGAGGTCGTTTGTAGCGGGCGGGCTGTGTCCGGCCGGGACCGGTAGCCGACCGCCTTGACGAGGAGGTCGCGGACGGACCGGGGCTCGGTCTTCAGCAGGCCGGTCAGGTCGGTGTCGCGGGCTTCCATGAGGCCCGCGTTGATGTTGGCGAACAGCGAGAGGGAGTGTCCGGCCTGGTAGGGCTCAAGGCCGAAGGTCGCCAGCCCTTCCCGTGCTTCGCCGAGGGGGATCGGCCGGTAGTCGACCGGACGGCCGAGCGTCTCGGTGAGCACCTCGGCGATGTCCCGGCCCCCGACGGCGGTGACCCCTTCCAGTTCGTACGTCTTCCCGGCGTGACGGCCGCGGCCGCCCGCCGCGAGGTCCTCCCGCGTTTCGGACGCGACGCGGACCGCACGTCCGCGAGATCCTCCCTCGCGACGACCGACACCCGGCCCGCCCGCAGCGGGCGGCGAAGACACCGGTCTCGGCGGCGGAGGCGTCGCCCGCCACCGCCAGCCCCACGGGCACCTCGGCGTACAGGCCGTTGCGCAGGACCGTCACGCCGAACGGTGCCGCGGCCAGGCGCGCCTCGGTCCAGCGGGTGCGCCAGCGCGAGGGACACCAACTCGCCCGAGCCCACCAGGCTCGTGTAGATGACGTGCCGGACGCCCGCTGCGGCGGCCGCGTCGACCACCGCCCCATGACAGGCCAGGACCACGTCGTCCTCCGCGTACCCGGCGGAGACGAACACCAGCACGTCGACGCCCTGAAAGGCTCCGGCCAGGCTCGCGGGGTCGTCGAAGTCGACCCGGCGTGCGGTCGAGCCGCCGCCGGAGCTGCTGCCCGCCGCCACCTCCAGGCCGCCGACCGCGGACAGGCCGTCCAGGATCAGGCCGCCGAGCGACCCGGAAACACCGGTCACGAGAATCATCGGGACACTCCCTGCGTTGATCGGTGAAAGCAGTTCCGAGCATCCGCGCAAATCGGCGGAGCCGTAAGGACTGTCGAAGGGTGGCGGCGGTTCGGCGGGCTGCAGCGGGCGATCCCGGGGATCTCGCAGCGCATGCTGACGCTGACCACCAAGCGGCTCTGCCGGGACGGCCTGGTCGAGCGGACCGTCTACCCGACCATCCCGCCGCGGACCGACTACCGCCTCACAGCGATGGGACGCGGCTTCTCCGACGCTGTCCGAGCCCTCGCGGACTGGTCACGCGACCACAGGGACGCCCTCGGCGACGCCCGCGCCCACTGGGACGCCGACCATCCCGACGCCGCCGACCTCGGCGGGACGGCGGGGTGATCGCTGAGAGCGAACGTTGTTGAGGAAATTAATAGCTGCTCCGTTTTCTTGAGTGTGTATGACTCAACTTGATGTTGGGTTCCCGGGAGACCGGGACGGCCCCTCCCGAGGGGGCCGCGACGACGGACTTGGAGTGAGCATGAGCGAGACCCTGACGCTGCCGGTGCTGCCCCTGGACGACGGGGCCGTTCTGCCGGGCATGGTGGTGCCCCTCGACCTGTCCGAGAGCGGGGAGGTCCGGGCGGCCGTCGAGGCCGCGAAGGCGGTGGCGCAGCCCAAGGGACCGGGCATCCGGTCGGCGGGCAAGCCGCGGGTGCTGCTGGTGCCGCGGGTGAACGGGCAGTACGCCGGCGTGGGCACGCTCGGCGTCATCGAGCAGGAGGGGCGGCTGCCGGGCGGGGAGCCCGGCGTGGTCGTCCGCGGTGTGCAGCGGGTGCGGATCGGGACCGGGACGACCGGGCCGGGCGCGGCGCTGTGGGTCGAGGGCGCCGCGATCGAGACGCCGCCGGCGAGCGGGCGCGCGCAGGAGCTGGCCAAGGAGTACAAGGGCCTGGTCAGCGCGATCCTGCAGAAGCGCGGCGCGTGGCAGGTCGTGGACGTGGTGCAGCAGATCGACGACCCCTCGACGCTGGCCGACAACGCCGGGTACGCGCCGTACCTGACCACCGAGCAGAAGGTCGAGGTGCTGGAGACGATCGACGTCGTCGAGCGGCTCGAGCTGGTCATCGGCTGGACGCGCGACCACCTCGCCGAGCTGGACGTGGCGGAGACCATCCGCAAGGACGTCCAGGAGGGCATGGAGAAGACGCAGCGGGAGTTCCTGCTGCGGCAGCAGCAGGAGGCCATCCGCAAGGAGCTGGCCGAGCTGAACGGCGACCCGGCGGACGAGGAGGACGACTACCGGGCCCGGATCGAGGCCGCGAACCTGCCGGAGAAGGTCCGCGAGGCGGCGTTGAAGGAGGTCGACAAGCTGGAGCGGTCGTCCGACGCCTCGCCGGAGGGCGGCTGGATCCGCACGTGGCTGGACACCGTCCTCGACATCCCGTGGAACGAGCGGACCGAGGACGCCTACGACATCGCGGGCGCGCGGGAGATCCTGGACGCCGACCACGCCGGGCTCGATGACGTCAAGGAGCGCATCATCGAGTACCTGGCGGTGCGCAAGCGCCGAGAGGACCGCGGCCTCGGCGTCGTGGGCGGACGGCGGAGCGGCGCAGTGCTGGCGCTGACCGGGCCTCCCGGGGTCGGCAAGACCTCGCTGGGCGAGTCGGTCGCGCGGGCGATGGGCCGCCAGTTCGTGCGCGTCGCGCTCGGCGGCGTCCGGGACGAGGCGGAGATCCGCGGTCACCGGCGCACGTACGTGGGCGCGCTGCCGGGACGGATCGTCCGGGCGATCCGCGAGGCGGGCTCGATGAACCCCGTCGTGCTGCTGGACGAGGTCGACAAGGTCGGCGCGGACTACCGGGGCGACCCGACCGCGGCGCTGCTGGAGGTCCTGGACCCCGAGCAGAACCACACGTTCCGCGACCACTACCTGGAGGTCGAGCTCGACCTGAGCGACGTGCTGTTCCTCGCGACCGCGAACGTGGTGGAGGCGATCCCCGGGCCGCTGCTCGACCGGATGGAGCTCGTCCAGCTGGACGGCTACACCGAGCACGAGAAGGTCACCATCGCCCGCGACCACCTGCTGCCGCGCCAGCTCGACAAGGCCGGGCTGGAGGCGTCGGAGGTGACGTTCGGCGACGACGCGCTGCGGATGCTGGCGGCGGAGTACACCCGCGAGGCGGGCGTCCGGTCGCTGGACCGGTCGATCGCGCGGGTGCTGCGGAAGGTCGCCGCGAACGTGGCGCTGGAGAAGGCGACGCTGCCGGTCTCGATCGGCGCGGACGACCTGAAGGACTACCTGGGACGGCCCCGGTTCACCCCGGAGGTCGAGCTCAGCAGGTCGGAGCGGCGGACGGGCGTGCCGGGCGTCGCGACGGGCCTGGCGGTCACCGGCGCGGGCGGCGATGTCCTCTACATCGAGGCGTCGCTGGCCGACAAGGAGACCGGCGACACCGGAGTGACGCTGACCGGGCAGCTCGGCGACGTCATGAAGGAGTCGGCGCGGATCGCGCTCAGCTACCTGCGCTCGCGCGGCGCGGAGCTGGAGCTGCCGGTCGGCGACCTGAAGGACCGCGGCGTGCACGTCCACGTGCCCGCCGGCGCGATCCCGAAGGACGGCCCGAGCGCGGGCATCACCATGACGGCCGCGCTGGCGTCGCTGCTGTCGGGGCGGCCGGTCCGGTCGGACGTGGCGATGACCGGTGAGGTGTCGCTGACCGGGCGGGTGCTGCCGATCGGGGGGCTGAAGCAGAAGCTGCTGGCCGCGTCCCGGCTCGGCATCACGACCGCGATCGTGCCGAAGCGCAACGAGCCGGACCTCGAGGACGTCCCGGCCGAGGTGCTGGACAACATGACGGTCCACGCCGTCAGCGACGTCCGGGAGGTGCTGGACCTGGCTCTCGAGCCGGCCACCACGCCCGTGACCGTCTGATCGGGGAACAGGAACGCCCGCACCGGAACTCTCCGGTGCGGGCGTTCCGCGCCGTTCAGGCCAGGTCGGTCTTGATGATCTTCTCGATGTTCCGTTCGGCGAGCGCGGTGATCGTGACGAACGGGTTGACGCCGGTGCTGCCGGGGACGAGCGACCCGTCGACCACGTAGAGGCCGGGGTGGCCGGGCAGCCGCCCGTAGCCGTCGGTGGCCTGGCCGAGGACGCAGCCGCCGAGCGGGTGGTAGACGAAGTCGTCGCCCCAGACCTTGCTCGGCCCGAACATGTCCGACCGGTAGACCGTGACCGCCTTGCTGTTGATCTTGTCGAAGACGCGCTTGGCCGCGTCGATCGACGGCTGCGTCCAGGACGACTGCCACGACAGGTCGACCTTGCCGGTGCCGGAGTTGAACGTGAACCTCGCCCGGTTCGGGTTCTTGGTGATCGCCAGGTACAGGCTGACCCACAGCTCCGTCCCGGCCGGGAACGGGGCGATCTCGGCGAACACCGGGCCGTTCGGGTCGCCCCAGTTGTCGATGCCCATCGCCGGAATGGTGGACTGGTCGGCGCCGGTGGTGTCCCAGATGTGGTTGGCGCGGGCGACCATCACGTTGCCGTTGTTGCCCCATCCGGCGCCCACGGCGTCCGGCAGGTTCGGCAGCCGTCCCTGCGCCTTCATCGCCACCAGCAGCTTGGGCGTGCCGACGCTGCCCGCGGCGAAGAACACCCGGTCCGCCGTGACCGTCTTGCGCGCGACGGTGTTGCCGGCCGTGTCGATCTGCGTCATCTCGACCGTGTATCCGCCGCCCGAGGCCGGCGCGACGCCCGTGACGGTGTGCAGGGGGCTGATGGTCAGCCGCCCGGTCGCGGCGGCCGCGGCCAGGTACGTCTTGTCCAGCGAACGCTTGCCGTAGTTGTTGCCGTAGATGACCTCTTGCGCGAGCGCCGACTTGGGCTTGGTGCCGGCGTCCTCCTGCTTCATGTAGGCGAAGTCGTAGACGTTGGGGACGAACGTGGTCCCGAAACCGGCCGCTTTGGCGCTGTCCCGCCCGACGCGTGCGAACTTGTACCACTTCGTGGACTCGAACCAGGACTGGTCGATGGTGGTGACGCCGAGCGCGGCGTTCGCGCGCGGGAAGTACGTGCCGTACATCTCGTCCGCGTTGACCGACGGCAGGATCTCCTGGAAGTACGCGCGCTTGGGCGTGACGGCCATGCCGCCGTTCACGAGCGAACCGCCGCCGACGCCGCGTCCCTGGTAGACGCGCGTGTGGGCGAACGCCTCCGAGTCGAGGACGCCCGCGTACCGGTCGATGTCCTTGTTGGCGTCGACGCCGAGGAAGTACCCGACGGGCTGGTCGGTCCGGGTGCGTAACCAGTACGAACGCCCGTCCGGCTTGAGCAGCGAGCTGAAGACCTTCCCGTCCGACCCGGGCGACGTCCAGCTCTGCCCCATCTCGACGATGTGCGTGGGGACGCCCGCCTGGGTCAGCCTCAGCGCCGCGACCGCGCCGCCGTACCCGCTGCCGATGACCAGCGCCGGCACCCGGTCGCCGTCCGCGATCGCCTTGCCCGGCGCGGCTGCGGCGGCCGTCCGCCACGACGGCAGGAGCAGTGCCCCCGCCGCGATCCCGGTGCCGGCGAGGAACCGGCGGCGGGTGATTTCCGAATCGACGGCATGCTGCCGCCCATGACCGGCCATAGCGCAACCTCTCTCACTGAGGACGTTCCGTGAGGGAGCCTCGCGCCGGGCACCCGCGACCGGTGTGACACCGATCACGCCGAATGATGCGCGTGCTCGGTCCTCCCTGTCAACGCTCGATTTCCGCGCGATTCGGACATGCCCTAACCGGTTACCGGGTCCTCGGAACGGTGTCCGTAATCCGCGGCGCGCATAGCGGGCGGCGGAGCGGGGACCAGCGCCAGATGTTGGTGGAAATGTGGCAGCCGGCGGAACGCGGCGGACGGGTCCCCTGGTACGTCGTCGCACTGCGCGCGGTCGTCGTGATGATCGCGCTCGCCATTCTCGGCGTCTTCTTCTATTTCGCGTTCCGGCTCACGCTGACGCCGGTCCACGACCGCGGCCAGGCCGGCGGCAATCTCCACCCCGGGCGCTCGCTCCGCTTCTATCTCGACCGTCCGACAAAGGAGGCGTTCCTCCAGATCGGCGGGAACATCGCGCTTCTCGCGCCGCTCGGCGTCCTTTTGCCGATCGTCTGGAAATCCCTGCGCGGCCCCATCCGCCTCGCCCTGCTGACCGGCGCGTTCTCGCTGGCGATCGAGACCGTCCAGGGGGCCGTCGTCATCGGCCGCGCCTTCGACGTCGACGACGTCATCCTCAATGTCGCTGGAGTGCTGATCGCCTACTTCCTCATCGGCCGCAGTCTCTCGAAAAAGGTCCGCGGCTCCTGATCCCTGAATTCACCTTCTGCTTTCGCCGCCCGGTCGGCCACGAACCACCCCGGCCATTTCGGCGCGTTCAGCGGGGGGTGAGGCGGAAGACCCTGAGCTGGCGGTCGGCGCGTTCGACGTAGCGGTCGTAGACGGGCCAGACCGCGGTGAGGCGGGGCCAGGCCTCGGCGCGCTCGGCGTCGTCGAGGAGGTGCGCCGTCACGGGGGTGCCGCGTCCGCGGAAGCTGACCTCGGCGCCGGGGTTCTTGATGAGGTTGCCGGTCCAGGCGGGGTGCTTCTCGCGGCCGAAGTTGGACCCGACCACGAGCCAGCCGTCGCCGTCCGGCAGGCAGGCGAGCGGCGTCTGCCGGCGCAGGCCGCTGACGGCGCCGGTGGTGGTGAGGACGAGGCTCGGGACGAGGAGCTGGCCGAGCAGCACCCGCCCGCCGGTCAGCCGGTGCAGGGCCCGGTCGATCCGCGGGACGATCTTCGGGCCGACCTTGGCGAACCAGCCGGCGCCGGAGATCCGCTGGAAGACCGGGCCCAGCGTCCGCTGGATCAGCGGTCCCACGGTGCGCTGGAGGAAGGTGGGGGAGGGCATCGAGGGCATCGCGTGCTCCCGGGGGGCGAGCCGGCCGGCCCGGCGCGGGGCGAGATGGCCGCTCCCGGCCAGCCAGCGCAGGCTGTCGCCGATGCTCTCCTCGACGGGGCGCAGCGTGAGGCCGAGGGCGTCCAGGATCGGGCGGTCGTCGGTGGGGACGAGCGTGACCATGAACTCGGCGGCGTCGCGGGTGAGCGGGTAGTCGAACGGGCGGACGCGCTTGGCGGCGTCGAGGGCGGAGCCGAGCGCGAGCATCGTCCGGCTCGGCACGCGGATCCGGCGGCACTTCACGCCGGTCAGCGAGTCGCAGAGGTCGGCCAGCTGCGGCCAGGTGAGGTAGTGGCCGCCGAGCACCCAGCGGCTCGGGCCCTGCCGGGACTCGACGGTCCGGGCGAGGGCGGTGCCGAGGTCGCGGACGTCGATGACCGACACGCCGCCGCCGGGCAGCGGCCACAGCTTGCCGAGCGCGCCGGCGAGCCCCTCGTTCAGCGCGTCGAGGTGGGGCTGGTCGGGGCCGCAGACGCCGCCGGGATACACGATCGTCACCGGCGCGCCGTCGTCCTGCAGGCCGCGGACGTAGGTCTCGGCGGCCAGCTTGGACCGGCCGTAGTCCGTGCGGGGGCTCGCGAGCGGCGAGTCCGCGGTGATGACGGGCCCGGCCGGCGGGACGAAGATCCCGATCGTCGACACGTGCACGACGGGGTCGAGGCCGCGGGCGACGGCCCCGCCGATGACGTTGCGGGTGCCGGTGACGTTGACCTCGACCAGGTCGCCGTGGCCGCCGGTCACGCCGATCGCGGCGGCGGCGTGGATCGCGGCGTCGCAGCCGTCCAGCGCGTCGGCGACGGCGTCGGCGTCGAGCATGTCGCCCGGAACCAGCTCCACCTTCTCGGCCCGGACGCCGATCGCCTCCAGGGCCTTGGCCGCCTTGCCGGGGTCGCGGACGAGCGCGCGCGGACGGTGCCCGGCGGCCAGCAGGGCGCGGACGGTGTAGGAGCCGACGAACCCGGAGGCGCCGGTGACGAGGACCCGCATGGACGACAAACTAGCGCTTGGTGTTTCCGGTGCGACAGCCCGGGGGGGGCGTGCTTCCAGGGTAGTCGGCCGGGTTTCGGACACTTCATTTACCGGCGGCGCGCATGCCCGGCCGTTGACGGCCTCTGGAACGCTCCAGCACACTCGGGACTCACCTGACCGCCGACCGGGGAGGGCTCCATGAGGATCGGACTGGCCGGCGCGGGGCGCATCGGTGCGCGCCACGCCGCGGCCCTGTGCGAACTGCCCGAGGTGGAGGAGCTGGTCGTCGCCGACGCGGACGCGACCCGCGCCCGCGCCCTGGCGGCCAGGCCGCCCGTCCGGGCCGTGGACGACGTTGCGGAGTTGTTCGGCGCGGGGCTGGACGGGCTCGTCGTGGCCGCCGCGACGGACGCGCACGCCGATCTGGTGGAGCGGGCGCTTGCGGCGGGAATGCCCGTCTTCTGCGAGAAGCCGCTCGCGTCCGATATCGATGGAACGTTCCAAATTGTGACGTCCGCGAAGAAGGCCGGAGTCCCGGTGCAGGTCGGGTTCCAGCGCCGGTTCGACGCCGGGAACGCCGCCGCCCGCGAGGCGCTCGCGTCCGGGCGGCTCGGCTGGCTGCACACCGTCCGGTCGTGCAGCTTCGACCCGGCGCCGCCGCCCGCCGAGTACGTCCCGACCTCCGGCGGGCTGTTCCGCGACTGCGTCATCCACGATCTCGACCTGATCCGGTTCGTGACCGGCCGGGACGTCGTGCGGGTGATGGCGTCCGGCGCCAACCGCGGCGAGGACTTCTTCCGCGACAACGGCGACGTCGACACCGGGTCGGCGCTGCTCGTCCTGGACGACGGGACGCTCGCGCAGGTGTCGGCCACCCGGTACAACGCCGCCGGATACGACGCGCGGCTCGAGCTGTTCGGCTCCAAGGACAGCATCGTCGCGGGCCTGGACGATCGGACGCCCGTCACGTCGATGCCCGAGCACGGCGAGGAGCCCAAGGACCCCTACGCCGGGTTCCTGGAGCGGTTCTCCGACGCCTACGACGCCGAGCTCCGCGCCTTCGTGGACGTGGTCGCCGGGCGGCGCGCCAACCCGTGCCCGCCCGAGGAGGCCCTGGAGGCGTTCTACCTCGCCGAGGCCTGCGAGCTGTCCATGCGGGAGGGCCGCATCGTCGGGGCCGAGGAGGTGCGGCGATGAGGATCGCGGGCGCGCCGATCTCGTGGGGCGTGTGCGAGGTCCCCGGCTGGGGCCACCAGATGGCGCCCGCGCGGGTGCTGGCGGAGATGCGCGACCTCGGGCTCGCGGCGACCGAGCTCGGCCCGGAGGGGTTCCTGCCGGCGGCGCGGGACGAGCGGGAGGCGCTGCTGTCGTCCTACGGGCTGGGGCTCGTGGGGGCGTTCGTCCCGGTCGTCCTGCACGACCCGGACCGCGACCCGATGCCGGAGATCGAGAGGGCGCTCGACGGCATGGGCGGCGTGCTCGTGCTGGCCGCCGCGACCGGGATGGACGGCTACGACGGGCGGCCCGCCCTCGACACCCGGGCCTGGTCGACGCTGCTGTCCAACCTCGACGCGATCACCGCGCGGGCGGCGCGGCGCGGCCGGCTCGTCGCGCTGCACCCGCACGTGGGGACGGTCGTGGAGACCCGGGCCGAGGTGGAGCGGGTCCTGGGGGGCAGCGCCGTGCCGCTGTGCCTGGACACCGGGCATCTGCTGGTCGGCGGCACCGACCCGGCATGGCTGACCCGGTTCGCCGCGGCGCGGATCGCGCACGTTCACCTCAAGGACGTCGACGCCGCGCTCGCCGCCCGCGTGCTCAACGGCGAGACGGCCTACACCGACGCGGTGCGCGGCGGCCTCTACCGGCCGCTCGGCGAAGGGGACGTTGACATCCCCGGCATCATCGCGACCCTGGAGGGCGCCGGATACGGAGGCTGGTACGTCATGGAGCAGGACGCCGTGCTGACCGCGGAGCCGCCGGTGGGCGCCGGGCCCTACGGCGACGTCCGCGCCGGCCTGGAGTACCTCGCCGGAGTCGCCCGATGACGTACGACCTGATCACGATGGGCCGGGTGAGCGTGGACATCTACCCGGACCAGGTGGGCAGGCCGCTGGAGGACGTGGAGTCGTTCGGGAAGTACCTCGGCGGCAGCCCGACGAACGTCGCGGTGGCGGCGGCCAGGTACGGCCGCCGCACCGCCGTCATCACCCGCACCGGCGCGGACCCGTTCGGCCGGTTCGTCCGCAAGGCGCTGAGGGAGTACGGGGTGGACGACCGGTTCGTCGCGTCCGTCCCGGGCCTGCCGACGCCGCTGGCGTTCTGCGAGATCTTCCCGCCGGACGACTTCCCGCTCTACTTCTACCGCTACCCGAAGGCCCCCGACCTGGAGATCCATCCGCACGAGCTGGACCTGGACGCGATCGGGCGGGCCCGCGTCGTGTGGGCGACGGTGACCGGGCTGTCGCAGGAGCCGAGCCGCGAGGCCACGCTGCTCGCACTCGGCGCGCACACCGTGTCCGCCAGGACGGGGCACACCGTCATCGACCTCGACTACCGGCCGATGCTGTGGGCCGATCCGGCGGAGGCGCCGCGCTGGGCGGGCGAGGCCCTGGACCGGGCGACGGTGGCGGTCGGCAACCTGGAGGAGTGCGAGGTCGCGGTGGGGGAGCGGGAGCCGGAGGCGGCGGCCCGCGCGATCCTGGACCGCGGCCCGTCCCTCGCCATCGTGAAGATGGGGCCGGACGGCGTGCTCGCCGCGACCCGCGAGCGGACGGTGCGGGTGCCGCCGGTCAAGGTGGACGTGGCGAACGGGCTCGGGGCGGGCGACGCGTTCGGCGGCGCCGTCTGCCACGGCCTGCTCGCCGGCTGGGACCTGGAACGGGTCATCGCGTTCGCGGGCGCGGCCGGGGCGATCGTCGCCTCCCGCATCGCGTGCTCGGCCGCGATGCCCACCGAGGACGAGGTCGACGCGCTGCTGGCGGAAGGGGCGGTCGGATGAAGCATCACCTGCCGGCGGGCACCGCCGTGGAGGGGCCCTACGAGGCGGTGGTGACGCCGGAGTCGGCGGGCTGGGCGCACACGGCGCTGCGCGTGCTGGACCTGCCCGATCCGGGCGGCCACACCTTCGGGACCGGCGACTTCGAAATGATCGTCCTGCCGCTGGCCGGGTCGTGCGCGGTGGAGTGCGAGGGCGAGCGGTTCGAGCTGGAGGGCCGCGCCGACGTCTTCAGCCGGGTCGGCGACTTCGCCTACGTGCCGCGCGACGCGCGGGTGACCGTGCGGGGGCAGGGCCGGTTCGCGCTGGCCGCGGCCCGCTGCCAGGCGCGCCTCGAACCCCGCTACGGGCCGGCCGAGGACGTCCCCGTCGAGCTGCGCGGCGCGGGCCCGGCGAGCCGGCAGGTCAACAACTTCGGCACGCCCGAGGGGTTCCCGTTCGCCGAGAAGCTGATCGCCTGCGAGGTGCTCACCCCGGGCGGCTGCTGGTCGTCGTTCCCGCCGCACAAGCACGACGAGGAGGGGCCGGACGAGGCGGTCCTCGAAGAGATCTACTACTTCGAGGTCGCCGGCGGCGGCATGGCCTACCAGCGCGTCTACGGCACGCCGGAGCGGCCGATCGACGTGCTGGCGGAGGTGCGCGGCGGCGATGTCGTGCTGATCCCGCACGGCTGGCACGGCCCGTCGATGGCCATGCCGGGCCACGACCTGTACTACCTGAACGTGATGGCCGGGCCGTCGCCGGAGCGCGCGTGGCGGATCTGCGACGATCCCGCGCACGCGTGGGTCCGCGACACCTGGCCGGGGCGGCCGGTCGATCCGCGGCTGCCGCTCACCTCGGCGAAGGGACGCTCATGAGGCTCACGGTCGGGCAGGCCGTCGTCCGTTTCCTCGCGGCGCAGTGGTCGGAGCGGGACGGCGAGGAGCGGCGCTTCTTCGCCGGATGCTTCGGCATCTTCGGGCACGGGAACGTCGCGGGGATCGGGCAGGCGCTGCTGGAGTACGGCGAGGAGATGCCGTACTACATGGCCCGTAACGAGCAGGCGATGGTGCACACCGCGTCGGGCTTTGCGCGGATGAACGACCGGTTGTCGACATTCGCGTGCACGACGTCGATTGGGCCGGGCGCGACGAACATGGTCACGGGTGCGGCACTGGCCACCATCAACCGGCTGCCTGTTCTGCTGCTGCCCGGCGACATCTTCGCCACTCGCCCGGCTAATCCGGTCTTGCAGGAGCTTGAGGACGCCCGCTCCTACGACGCGTCCGTCAACGACTGCTTCAAGCCGGTGTCGAAGTACTGGGACCGCATCAACCGTCCCGAGCAGCTGCCCAGCGCGCTTATGGCGGCGATGCGCGTCCTGACCGATCCTGCGGAAACCGGTGCCGTCACCTTGGCGCTGCCCCAGGACGTCCAGGCGGAGGCGTACGACTGGCCGAACGAGCTGTTCAAGCGCCGCGTCTGGCGCATACCGCGCACGCTCCCGGAGACGGCCTCGCTGGACGAGGCGTCCGCGATCCTCCAAGCGGCCGAACGTCCGCTCATCGTGGCGGGCGGCGGCGTCATCTACTCGGGCGCGACCGACGACCTGCGCGCCTTCGCCGAACGAACCGGCATCCCCGTAGCGGAGACACAGGCGGGCAAGGGCGCTCTTCCCTGGGACCACGAACATTCGGTCGGCGCCATAGGCGCGACCGGCACGACCGCCGCGAACGCGTTGGCGCGCGAAGCCGACGTCGTCCTCGGCATAGGAACCCGCTACAGCGACTTCACGACCGCGTCCCACAGCCTGTTCGCCAACCCGCGCGTGCGGTTCGTCAACGTGAACGTGGCGCGGTTCGACGCCGCCAAGCTCGCGGCCACGATGGTCGTGGCGGACGCCCGCGAAGGCATCCGGGGCCTGAACGCCGCGCTCGACGGCTATTCCGTACCGGACGCCTACAGGCACGAGGCCGCCACCCTGATGGCCCGCTGGAACGCCACGGTGGACGAGGCGTACACCCCGCAGGACCGTCCCCGCCCCGCACAGTCGGAGGTCATCGGCGCCGTCAACGAGGCGAGCGGTCCGCGCGACGTGGTGGTCTGCGCGGCCGGGTCGATGCCGGGCGACCTGCACAAGCTGTGGCGGGCGAGCGACCCCAAGGGCTACCACGTCGAGTACGGCTACTCGTGCATGGGCTACGAGATCGCCGGCGGGCTCGGCGTGAAGATGGCCGACCCGTCCCGCGAGGTGTTCGTCATGGTCGGCGACGGCTCGTACCTGATGATGGCGCAGGAGCTCGCCACGGCCGTCGCCGAGGGCGTCAAGCTGGTCGTCGTCCTCGTGCAGAACCACGGGTTCGCCTCGATCGGGAACCTGTCGGAGTCGGTCGGCGCGCAGCGGTTCGGCACTCGCTACCGCGCCCGGACCGGCACCGGCCTGGACGGCGACCCGCTCCCGGTCGACCTGGCCGCCAACGCCGCCAGCCTCGGCGCCGACGTGCTCCGCGCGTCCGGCGTCGCAGAGCTGCGCGAGGCGCTGCGCCGGGCCCGCGAGAGCGCCCGGACGACCGTCGTGCACATCGAGACCGACCCGCTGCTCGGCGCCCCCGGCAGCGAGGCGTGGTGGGACGTCCCGGTCGCCGAGGTGTCGGAGCTGGACTCCACCCGCGAGGCGCGCGGCCGATATGAGAAGGAGGTCTGGTCGCGCCGCCGCCATCTGTGATCGACTCTCTGGTCCCGGCTCACTTTCTCGGGGAAGAAATGGAGAGCGTCCGTATGACAGGCGTGTTCGCGCGAACGTGGTCCAAGGGCCGTGCACCCGTCAGAGGCCTGGCGGTGCTGGCCGTCGCGGGGATGCTGATGCTCGGCGCGTGCAGCAGTTCCGGCGGCAAGAAGGCCGAGGACAAGGCGACCGGCGGGGGCGGGCCCCGGCTGAAGATCGCCATGGTCACCCACTCGGGCGCCGGCGACACCTTCTGGGACATCGTCCAGAAGGGGGCGAAGGCCGCCGCCGCCAAGGACAACGTCCAGTTCCTGTACTCGGCCGATCCCGACGGCGGCAAGCAGGCCCAGCTCGTCCAGACCGCGATCGACCAGAAGGTCGACGGCATCATCGTCACCCTCGCCAAGCCCGACGCGATGAAGGACGTGCTGGCCCGTGCCGCCGCCGCGAAGATCCCCGTCGTGTCGATCAACTCCGGCGCCGAGGACTCGGCGAAGCTCGGCGCGATCGCGCACTTCGGGCAGGACGAGTCGATCGCGGGCGAGGCGGCCGGCGAGCAGCTGGCGAAGACCGGCGTGAAGAAGGCGCTGTGCGTGGTGCACGAGCAGGGCAACGTCGGCCTGGAGAGCCGCTGCGCCGGCGCGAAGAAGACCTTCTCCGGCGACCTGCAGAACCTGTACGTGCAGGGCACCGACATGCCGCAGGTCAAGTCGTCGATCACCGCCAAGCTGCAGGCCGACAAGGGCATCGACGGGATCCTGACGCTCGGCGCCCCGATCGCCGCGACCGCCGTCGACTCGGTGAAGGAGACGAACAGCAAGGCCAAGGTCGCCACGTTCGACATGAACAAGGACCTGATCGCCTCGATCAAGTCCGGTGACATCGCGTTCGCCGTTGACCAGCAGCCCTACCTGCAGGGCTATGAGGCCGTGGACGAGCTGTGGCTCTACAGGACCAACGGCAACGTGCTCGGCGGCGGGCGGCCCGTGCTGACCGGCCCGGCGATCGTCACCAAGGACAACGCCGCCTCGCTGGAGGCCTTCGCCCAACGGGGCACCCGGTGACGCAGACGGTCGCCGGGCCGCCCGCGGCGGTGCCGGACGAACGGCTGGCCCGGCAGTCGCCGCTGCGGCGGCTGCTGGGCCGGCCGGAGTTCGGCGCGCTGCTCGGCGCGGTCGCGGTGTTCGTTTTCTTCTCGCTGGTCGCCGACGCGTTCCTGCAGACCGACTCGTTCTCGACGGTGCTGTACGCCAGCTCCACGTTCGGGATCATGGCGGTCGGGGTGTCGCTGCTGATGATCGGCGGCGAGTTCGACCTGTCCGCCGGGGTGATGGTGACGACCGCCGCGCTCGTCGCGGCGCTGGTCAGCTACCAGCTCACGCTGAACCTGTGGCTCGGGGTGGCCATCTCCCTCGTCGTGACGCTGGCGATCGGCGCGCTGAACGGCCTGCTCTACATCAAGACGGGCCTGCCGAGCTTCATCGTCACCCTCGCCACGTTCTTCATGCTCGCCGGGGCGAACCTCGGCGTGACGAAGGCGGTCACCGGGAACGTCGCGTCCGACTCCGTCCGGGACATGGACGGCTTCGAGAGCGCGCGGAAGGTGTTCGCGTCCGACGTCGGCATCGGCGGCGTCAACGTCAAGATCACGGTGTTCTGGTGGCTGCTGTTCGTCGCGGTCGCCACCTGGATCCTGCTGCGCACCCGCGTCGGCAACTGGATCTTCGCGGTGGGCGGGTCGGCCGGCAGCGCCCGCGCGGTCGGGGTGCCCGTCGCCCGCACGAAGATCGGCCTGTTCATGGGCGTGGCGTTCTGCGGCTGGTTCTCCGGGATGCACCTGGTGTTCGCGTTCGCCACCGTCCAGTCGGGCGAGGGCGTCGGCAACGAGTTCAACTACATCATCTGCGCGGTCATCGGCGGCTGCCTGCTGACCGGCGGCTACGGGTCGGCGATCGGCGCGGCGATCGGCGCGTTCATCTTCGGCATGGTGAACAAGGGCATCGTCTACGCCGAGTGGAACCCCGACTGGTTCCGGTTCTTCCTCGGCGCGATGCTGCTCATCGCCACGGTCGTCAACCTGATCGTGCGGCGCAGAGTGGAGCGGTCGTCATGACGTCGGAGGTGAAGGAGGCGCCGCCGCTGGTCAGGCTGGACGGCGTCGGCAAGAACTACGGCAACGTCATCGCGCTGCGGGACGTGCGCCTGGAGGCGTCCGCGGGCGAGGTGACCTGCGTGCTCGGCGACAACGGCGCGGGCAAGTCCACCCTCATCAAGATCGTCGCCGGGCTGCACCGGCACGACCTCGGCACCTACGAGGTGGAGGGCGAGCCGGTGGCGTTCTCCTCGCCGCGCGAGGCGCTCGACCGCGGCATCGCGACCGTCTACCAGGACCTCGCCGTCGTCCCGCTGATGCCGGTCTGGCGGAACTTCTTCCTCGGCTCGGAGAGGCGCAAGGGGTTCGGCCGCATGGACATCGCGTTCATGCGCCGCACCACCAAGGTCGAGATGGCGGCGATGGGCATCGACCTGCGCGACGTCGACCAGCCGATCGGCACCCTGTCGGGCGGCGAGCGGCAGTGCGTGGCGATCGCCCGCGCCGTCTACTTCGGCGCGAAGGCCCTGGTGCTGGACGAGCCGACGGCCGCGCTCGGCGTCAAGCAGGCCGGGACCGTCCTGCGCTACATCGTGCAGGCGCGCGAGCGCGGCCTCGCGGTCGTCTTCATCACCCACAACCCGCACCACGCCTACCCGGTCGGCGACCGCTTCCTGATCCTCAACCGGGGCCGCCCGATCGGCTACCACACCAAGGCGGAGATCACCCGCGAGGAGCTGACCGCGCTCATGGCGGGCGGCGCCGAGCTGGAGGAACTCGCCCACGAGCTGGACGCCGCCGGGTCCGGCTCCGGCAAGGCCGCCGCGAGGCAGCTCGCCGAGGGGGCCGAGCACCTCCCCGGCACCGACTGACCGAGGTGCGCGGCGGGCCACTGGGAGGCGGCCCGTCGCGCACCTTCGATTCCGCGGCTTTCACCGCGCGTCCGGCCTCAAGCGCGCCAGAACGACGCCGGGAGCATCTGGACTTCCGCGGCGGCCTGTTCCAGCCCGTCGGCGAAAGGCCGCAGCGCTGTCTGGCCGCCTTCGACCAGCCGGCGGATGATGGACGCCTGGCGGAGGGCTCGCCCGATGACGACCTCTGCGAGAGCGCCGCGGTCACCGTCGTAACCGTAGGCGTCCAGCAGGAGGTGCAGGCGCCGCGACCGGTCGTCGAACGCCGTGAACCCCTGGAACTCGGCGACGTGCCGGGCCTGCAACGGCACCCAGGTCAGCATCAGATGAGCCAGGTCGAACTCCCGCGACGAGGGCGCGGCGGTGTCCCAGTCGACGAACCCGACGAGACCGTCGTCGTTCCACACCGCGTTGTAGGGCGAGGCGTCGTGATGCCCGATGACCAGGCCGGGCCGCCAGGTCCCGGCGAACCAGGTCGCGTCATCGCGCGGGACGAAGGTCGCCGTGGCGTCGTGCAGCCTCCGCATCCACGCGGCGCTCTGGCGCAGCGCCTGGTCCGAATGCGGCCACGCCGGCCACGGGTGACGCTCGCCGATGGTGTCGCCGTGCAGGAAGGTCAGGACCTCACGACCTCGCTCGTCGAAGCCCAGCACTCGGGGAGCACCCTCGAATCCGGCCGCTTCCAGATGGCGCAGCACCGCGTGCACGGTGGCGGTCCACCGATTCGCCGGCCGGTGGACGGTGTCGCCGATACGGACACCGCCCACGTGCCTGCCCCCGGGCAGTCGTTGCTCTTCCACCCCGGCGTTCTATCCCGCAGACCCCGTCACGCGCACCAGGTTTTCTTGCGTCAGGCCCAGGTCGCCTTTGCGAGGATCTTGTCGAGGTTCGGGGTGTTCCACTCGTCCAGGATGAGGAGCTTGGGCCCTGTCAGGTACCAGAACCGCTGGACGTAGGTGACGCTGGTGGGCTTGAACTGATCGGCGCCCTGCAGGACGAGGCAGTGGATGCGCCACTCGCGGTACTGGGCCGTCCGCGTCCCGACCCGGGCGGTGCCGGTGCGGACGGGCTTTGCCCGGTCCGCCTCGGTTCCGATGCCGTTGAGGTCGCCGCGGTGTGGGCAGGTGCGGAAGGCCTCGGTCTCCGGCCCCCAGGGCCTGGTGAGGGTGAAGTCCCGCCAGCCGTTGGTCGTGTCGTTGCGCCACGGCTCGCCGATCACCACGAATCCCGGGCAGTTGTTCTCGTAGGCCTTCTGGCTCTTGTCCACTCCCGGGTAGTCGGCGATCGTCGACGGGGAGCACGCGCCGGGGGAGTTCACCCAGTAGTCGCCCTTCGGACGGCCCGGCAGTCTCGTCAGCAAGGCGAGCTTCCAGCTCACCGGGGCCGTGATCGAGAGCGTGCCGAACGACATCCGCTGCCCGGAGGGCGTCGGCGTGGCCGCGGCGGCGACGACGTGGTCGCGGTCCGGGCGGGTCACGGCGTAGACGCCGACGCCGGCGGCGGCGGTGCGGGCGATCGCGGCGCCCGCGATCGCGACGCCCGCCTTGCCGCCGACCGCGGACAGGAGCCCGCCCGAGCCCGTCGCGGCGCCGCTCGTCCCGGTGGCCCCC